>CAVJHW010000109.1:0-8760 GCA_963649395.1 Coriobacteriaceae bacterium
GTATAGACCTGTTCACTTTCGCCTTCGCAAAACACCACGATATACGGTTTGCTTTTTCTGGTAGGACGTGGCATTTACTCCACCTCCTCAATTTCGACATTCGGTATTGCACCGTATTTTCCAACAAGATACCCTTTTCGGATATTTTCGGTTGTACGGGTAGAGAATTCGCTGATGGTATACAGGTCGGAAGTCCCGTCACTATCACGTTTATCGACAAAATAAAGTTGATCCTTTCGCAGCAGTTCCAGATTCATCAGCTCTGTATTATGTGTTGTGAAGATGATCTGCGCACCCTTTGGATTCGATGACTTGCTTTGGAACTTTGCAACAATATAGTCTGCCAGCATCGGGTGAAGTTCCCGCTCCAATTCATCTACCAGCAATATACCACCGGTACGCAGAGCAGACTCGATTGCAGGCGCCAATGCCATCAGCTTACGGGTGCCATCCGACTCATCGGAAAGCTCCAGCGAATAGGTTGCCCTTTGCCCATCGTGGTTTTGACCCTGGTGACTGGCTCTTGCGGAAACTTCCCCCATTTTTAGGTGTATTTCCGCGTTGTTAGAAGTTTCAGCGAGGGTATGCATAAACTGCGCCAGTGCAGCCTTTAGGCTCTCTGGAATGTTGTCCGGCAAACCTTTATCATCTTGAATCTCCTTGCTGTTGAATTCAAATTGCATATCTAAGATGCCAAGATCGGCGGCTTTCGCATAGTCGGAGATCGCCTTCAGCATATTTTTGTCCTCTGAATAACCAATCAACTGCCGGGGGATGTCAGAGTAATCTCGTGAAAAGAATACTTGCTCCCGGAACCATCGCATCGCAGCAACACAAGGCGCATCGTTCATGGTACATGCCACTGAGAAGAATAACTGGTTTTCAGCGACCATTTTGCTGATCAAGGTTCGCTTTGCCCTCTCCTCGGTAAAGGAAAAGCTCTGTTCAGCACGACGGAAGATCAAGGCCTTTTGCCGTTTGGGCGCATGATAGAGATATTCCGAATAAATCTTCTCGCGCGTAGCGGCAAAGCCATACCAATATTTCACACCGCCCGAGGTGTATTCAAAAGCAAACTCCGTGGGTTCATTCCTGGAATAATCGTTCAGCGCAAAGGGATTGACAGGAATTACGGCACGCTCGTGCTGCGTTAGCTGCGCATTTCGGATGAACTGCACCGCCAGCCAAAAGGCGCGAATCACATTGCTCTTTCCTCCACCATTTTTCCCATAAATTGCAATAGCGGGAAGCAACTTTACTGTAGAGGATAACGGAATCAGGCAGTTTTTGAAGGAGGCTAATCCGGTTGCCTCCATGGAAAGCGTTGCTTCGTCACGGAACGAGCGAAAATTTCTGAAACGGAAATCAATCAGCATTCCTATCACCTCCATAAATCACAACTATAGTATACCGCCATTTTTTCTAAAACACAATCAAAAAAATCAAAATAATTGATTTAATCTTTTGGATTTCGACTTGTATTCCTGCATTCTTGAAAAGAAACGGATCTGCTCTCTTGGCTACACCAAAGGGGGATTACATCAAGATCGTTACCGGCGACGGAAAAGGGGGTATGCTAATTGGGAAGGGCCTCAGAATAAAATTGTTGTGATTTTTTTCCCAATGTGCTAGAATTGAGTATCATCATTCGTCGGCAGACCCTGCTGACATACAGCTCCAAAGCGGAGAGCTGGGAGGGAGAGGAATGTCCGAAAAACCTGTACTGTTTGAGACATCTGAAACATCTGAAGTGCCGAAAGTATCCGAGGTATCAGAAGACTCTGAAGTGTCCGAAGTATCCGAAGAATCCAAAGCATCTGATGAGCCCGGTGCGCCCAATGTGTCCAATGTGCCGGAATCGTCAGAAGAATCAGAAGAATCTGAAGTATCCGAGGAATCGGATAAGAAGATTGAAGTATGCCAGGAATATTGTGTGCACGACCACATTACGAGGCAGGAGATTCCCACCGAGGAGGAGATTTATCGCCTATCGAACCTCTTCAAGACTTTTGGAGATGTGACCCGGATCCGGATTTTGACGGCTTTGTCCAAGCAGGAGCTGTGTGTCTGTGATATCGCAGATTTGCTGGGGATGAGTCAGAGTGCCATTTCCCACCAGCTGCGGGTTCTCAAGCAACAGGAGCTGGTGAAGTTTCGGCGGGAGGGCAAGACAGTCTTCTATTCCCTGGCGGATGCCCACGTATATACCATTCTCGCCCAAGGGCTGGAACACGTCGATGAATGAAAGAAGATACAGCAATAGTAGAAAGCAGCTGTAGCAACAGTAGAAAGTAACTGTAGCATAAGAAGTATAGCAAGAGCTAAGATGTACAAGGAGGGCTTTTGAGCGGAGGACCCCAACATCAGGAAAGGAGATTTGCGAAATTATGAGTTTTAAGATGAAAGCGACACCGGAGATTATTCAGCTGACGGACATTTGCGCAAACCAATCCACCATGGATGTGAGTCTTTATGGAAAATATGATGTGAAGAGAGGATTGCGTGATGTCAATGGGGCCGGGGTTCTGGCGGGACTGACGCAGATTTCGGACGTAGTATCCTTTAAGACGATAGATGGTGTGAAGACCCCCTGCGAGGGGGAATTGTATTATAGAGGGATCAGCATTGCGGACCTCACCAGGGGCTTCCTGGAGGAGGGACGGATGGGTTTTGAGGAGACGGCTTACCTGCTTCTCTTTGGCTCCCTGCCCACGGAGGACCAGCTGGCGGGTTTTGTGCAGATCCTAAAGGGGCAGCAATCCCTGCCCAAGAATTTTGTCAGAGATGTGGTGATGAAGGCACCCAGCCGGGATATGATGAATACTCTTTCCCGCAGCGTGCTGACTTTGTATGCCTACGATCCTCTGGCGGATGATATCAGCCTGCCCAATGTCATGCGGCAGTGCCTGACTCTCATTTCTGTATTCCCCATGCTTTCGGTCTACGGCTATCAGGCCTACAATCACTATATTCTGGGCAAGAGTCTCTATATTCACAATCCCTCCAGGCGTCTGTCCACCGCGGAAAATATCCTTCGGATGCTGCGGCCGGATAAGAAATATTCCAAGATCGAGGCTACAGTGCTGGATCTGGCCTTGGTGCTCCATATGGAGCATGGCGGCGGCAATAATTCCACCTTTACCACCCATGTAGTTTCCTCCTCCGGGACGGATACCTATTCCACGGTGGCGGCGGCTCTTGGGTCTCTGAAGGGTCCCAAGCACGGGGGCGCCAATATCAAGGTAGTCCGGATGTTTGATGACATGAAGAAGACGGTGAAGGATTGGGAGGACGAGGAGGAAGTGGGACAATACCTGCGCAGACTCCTGAATAAGGAAGCCTTTGACCAGAGAGGGCTGATCTATGGCATGGGGCATGCGGTCTATTCTATCTCCGACCCCAGAGCTCGTATTTTCAAGAAATTCGTGGAGAAGCTGGCCTTTGAAAAGGGGCGAGAGAAGGACTACCACCTCTATACCATGGTGGAGCGCCTGGCCCCCCAGATCATCGGGGAGGAGCGGCATATCTACAAGGGCGTCAGTGCCAATGTGGACTTCTATAGCGGATTTGTCTACAGTATGCTGGATCTGCCCCTGGAGCTCTATACTCCCATGTTTGCCTGCGCCCGCATCGTGGGCTGGAGTGCCCACCGGCTGGAGGAGCTGATCAATACAGACAAGATCATCCGCCCGGCCTACAAGAATGTCAAAGAAAAGGGCACCTACGTGCCCATCCGGGAGCGGTCCTGAGAAGGCAATCTATATGCCCCGTGGGGCACGCTTCTGAAAAGGTTTGTATGGAGGGTTTGGGTGCTGCGGCATCCAAACCCTCGGTTGTAGAAGAAAAGAGGATGAGAATTGTTATGAAGAAGGCAGGACTTGTACTGGAAGGCGGGGCTATGCGGGGGATATTTACCGCAGGAGTCCTGGATGTTCTGATGGAGGAGGATTGCTGGTTCCCCTACGTAGTGGGGGTGTCGGCAGGTTCCAGCAATGCCCTGGATTATGTCTCCCGTCAGGTGGGGAGAACCAGGGATTGCATGGCCATGAAGGATAAGACCTATCGGTGTGTGAATACCAACCCTTTGAAAATCCTCCGCACCAAGGAGGTGTTTGATCTGGATTTGCTCTATAACCGCTATCCCAATGAGCTCTTCCCCTTCGATTACGAGACTTATTTTCAGTCAGAGATCGCCTGTGAGCTGGTGGTAACTAATTGCCTGACCGGCCAGGCGGATTATCTGGATGAGCGGCAGGACAAGAAGCGGCTGATGGATATCATAGCGGCCTCCAGTGATGTGCCTGTCCTCAGTCATATGGTGGAGGTGGACGGCACCCCCTGTCTGGACGGGGGCATCGCCGATTCCATTCCCCTGATTCATTCCATGAAGAAGGGCTACCGGAAGAATGTCCTGGTTCTGACCCGGGAGAAGGGTTACCGCAAGAAGACCAGCGGCAAGGTCAATGCCCTTTATCGTCTGGTCTATCGGAAATATCCTCAGCTGGTGGAGACCCTGTGCAGTCGGGCTGCCCGATACAACCGCACCATGGATTTGGTGGAGAAATGGGAAGCGGAAGGGAAGATCTTCGTCATCCGGCCCCAGGGCATGACAGTGGGAAGAACAGAGACGGATTATGACCGCCTCATGGAGTTCTACCAGCATGGATATGACCGGATGAAAGAATGCTACCGGGATATGCTGGCCTACCTGGAGGCAGAAGAGAAGCCGCAGCAGACGGCTGGAGCAGAGTCGGCAGAGCAGGTACAGAATATGCCTGATCTGTCAGGGGAAGAGGAGATGCAAGGGTGAGAGGAAGAGGTTTTTTATCCACTTTTTATCCGGATCGCTGGGTGAATTCTGCCTATGATATTGACTATGAGACTCTCTATGAGAGGGGCTTCCGGGGGGTTATCTATGATATCGACAATACCCTGGTGCCCCATGGGGCCCCGGCGGATCCAAGGGCGGTAGACCTCTTTGACAGGCTGAGGGCCATTGGCTTGTCCGCCTGCCTGATTTCCAACAATCAGGAGCCCCGGGTCAAACCCTTTGCGGATGCTGTGGGAACTTCCTATGTGGCGGATGCCCACAAGCCCTCCACCCGCAACTATCTGCGGGCCTGCCAGATCATGGGAATCCGGAAGGAAGAGGCCTTTTTCGTGGGAGACCAGCTCTTCACGGATGTCTGGGGGGCCAAGCGGGCCGGTATCTTCAATATTTTGGTAAAGCCCATCCACCCCAAGGAGGAGATCCAGATTGTTTTCAAACGAAAATTGGAGCGGATTGTCCTATATTTTTACAAAAAGCAGGCACCGGCGGAGGCCGTCAGCGTCATACAGGGGGGTGAAAAACAGGGCTAAAGTACCCCCTGCTGCCCGCTGTCCAGCGCCACGGTTATACGTTTATCCAACTGGTCCATGAGTTGTGTTTGATAACGCTCTATCATGATCATATTGGAAGGAATATTGTCTTTGATTTCTGTCCAGTCAGAAGTATTTACGATCCATACAGCAAAGCTACAATTTTTCTTTTGGGATGCTTTCCCCAGCAAAGAGACTGCTTCGGGAAGGCTTTCAATGATGGAATCTAACCAATGGTTCTCAAGTAATCAAGAAAAAGTGGTTCTCAAGTAATCAAGAAAAAGTGGTTGAAAATCAGTTTGAAATATTATAGAATAATCTGTAGTCATGTTGCGTGCAGAGAACGCATTAAGGAGGAATAGTTTGTATGGTATCAGCAGGTGATTTCAGGAACGGCATTACCCTTGAGATTGATGGTAATGTGGTTCAGGTGATTGAATTTCAGCACGTGAAGCCGGGTAAGGGTGCAGCGTTTGTAAGAACAAAGTTGAAAAATGTGATCAATGGTGGTGTGGTAGAGAAGACCTTCCGTCCTACGGAGAAGTTCCCCCAGGCCAGAATTGACCGTGTAGATATGCAATATCTCTACAACGACGGAGATTTGTATTATTTCATGAATGTGGAGACCTACGATCAGATCGCCATCAACCAGGAGACCATCGGTGATGCCCTGAAGTTTGTGAAGGAAAACGAGATGGTGAAGGTATGCTCCTACAACGGCAATGTATTTGCCATTGAGCCGCCCCTCTTCGTGGAACTGGAGATCACAGAGACAGAGCCCGGATTTGCAGGGAATACCGCCCAGGGCGCAACGAAGCCTGCTACCGTTGAGACCGGCGCGCAGGTGAGCGTTCCCCTCTTCGTAGACCAGGGAGACAAGATCAAGATCGATACCAGAACGGGCGAATATCTCAGCCGTGTCTGATAAGTCACAGGGGTATCGGCATGTCTCAGCCGTGTCTGATAAGTCACAGGGGCATCTGGTATATCTCAGTGTGTCCGAAGATGAACGAGGGTATCACCCCTGCTTTGGTCACGTCTGATAGAATCTCATTTTTTCATGATAGACCTGGAACGGTGTCAACGAGGGTTTGGGTGCTGCGAGCACCCGAACCGGCACCTGGAACTCTTCCATTGATGAGGGCAGGTTTTGTCTTGGGCTATTTCTTTTCTTTTATTCTTCATTTTTTCCATTGCAACAATCCTTATATATTCCCCAACCTATTTTTATCTATTCTCATAGTTCGATAATCAAAATAACCCCCCATGCAGGGCATTGTCCCGCACCACCACGAATGAAAGCCAGCTGCTCCGCACTACGTGCTCCCGCAGCTGCCGCCGGTATCTGCAATCCGGGCTATCGCCCTACTTGCAGATGCCGGCTTGCCCGTCCGATATCCACAAGCTGTGGTATGCGAGCATCCCACAGCTTGTGTCTGCCGTCCGGGGCTTTCAAAGCAAATCAAATCTGTGGGGCACGACTTGTTTCGTGCGCATCATCCCTCTTTTTCCCATTGATATACCCTTAAAGGGTCTAGCGCTGCGTCGCAGACATGACATGAAAGAATTGTGCCCCCCGAAGGGCGGCACAACTACGAATGCAGGAGGTAGAAGCATGAATTATAAGAAGTTTCAGAAAATGTTGGCGGCCAGGGTCCAGGAACTGCTGGCCAACAAGGCAACGGTGGTTTTGCATCGTCTGCCCCGCAATAATGGAGTTTGGAAGGATAGTCTGGACATCCGGGCGCCGGGGGCGTCTCTGGTTCCCTCCATTCATATGGATTATTTCTACCAGGAGTATCTAAAGGGGGTGTCTGTGGAACATCTGGCAGAGCTGATCGTGGATGAATATCAGCAATTTAAGGAAAAACGCTGGGTACCCATGGGATTTTTCAATTCCTATCGAACGGTCAGGGAGAATGTATATTGTAAGGTGATCAATTATGAGAAGAATAAGAGACTTTTAGCCACCACCCCTCATCGGCGCTGGTGTGACCTGGCCTTTGTCTATTATTATCGGGTTCCGGCAGAGTATTGCAAGGATGCGGCGGTTCTTATTCGGAAAAACCATCTGGAGAGCTGGGGTGTCCGGGAGGAGGAGCTGGAGAAGGACGCCTGGCGCAATACGACAGAGAAGATGCCCCCGAAGCTGGAGAAGCTCAGTGATCTTCTGAAGGAATGGGGAGAGCTGGAGCAGATGCCAGCGCAGACGCAAGAACAGATGCCAGAGCAGACGCAAGGATCAGCGTTTGGGCAGGAGCGGAAGCAGGATAAGGAGGATAAGGCGGAGGATAAGATATTCCCCGAAACCTCCCTTTATCTGCTGACCAATCAGGATAAGTGCCTGGGAGCCAACTGTATCTTTTATCCTGGTCAGGCGGAGAGGATCGGGGAAATGCTGGAGGCAGACTTCTATGTCCTTCCCAGCAGTATCCATGAGTGTCTTCTCCTGGCTGCGGATCAGGCCAATGGGGCGAAGCTCCTGCAGAAAATGGTGGAGGAGATTAACCGCACCCAGGTGGAACCCCAGGAGGTCCTGTCCGATCACGTCTATTACTACAGCCGAGCCCTTCACAGGCTGGATATCTGCCCTTGAATCTTGAACAATCGTCAACCGACTCTTCACCCCTGAACCATCGTCAACCGACTCCCCCCCCTGAGCTATTGTCAACCGAATCGTCATCCCTGAGTTATTGTCAACCCAATCTTCCCACTGACTTCGATAATACCTCTGTCTGCCTCCCTTGTCCCTGCTCTGGCACTTTTTGTTCTGAAACATTTCACTTTTTGACAGGAAAATAAAAAATTATCAAGAATTTGTTTTGACAAAGGACAGAAACAATGATAGTATGAGGTTGTGTATAAATTCCATATCACCTTTGCAAGTGCATCGGCATACGAGGTGTGTCGGTGAAGAGGGAACCGGGTGTGAATCCCGGGCGATCCGGTCACTGTATTCAGGGAGTGAGACGCAAGAATACCCATTGTGGGCGCAAGTCCATGAGAAGGGGCGTTGAGTGAAGATCTGAGAGCCAGGAAACCTGCTTGTATTGTGTAAGGTTGAAGTTTCCGTGTAAAGCTTCCATCCATCTACCCGATATGGAATGCCTGATGTCAGTCCGCTTTGGCTCAGGAACCTTAGAAACGGGATTTATGCATTGTAAACGGTAGGGTGAGATGCTTCGGCCGTCCGATTGCTGTTTTTCCCGTTTGTATTTCCTCCAATACATTACCAAGCGGGATTCCGCTGGACAGCTGTCCGGCGCCGGAGTAGTCTCCCCATAGTGAAGAACAAGCTCTCCCTTACGGGAGGGCTTTTATAATAGTGCGCCTGGCGGCGCACGTTTCTAACGGGTGAAAGTCCCGAATCCGCCCGACAGTGGGAAGGATATAGCTGAA
>CAVJHW010000110.1:0-8736 GCA_963649395.1 Coriobacteriaceae bacterium
TTCCCCCACCGACATGCGAGCATGTCGTGGGCTCAGGCTTTTGACACTGTAACCCAAAATAAAATAGACTAATCTATTGACAAATAAGAGGGATTTTCGTATAATAGAGAGCGTGTCGGAAATAATTTTTAACATTTAGGCATTTGGAGAAGTACTCAAGTGGCTGAAGAGGCGCCCCTGCTAAGGGTGTAGGTCGTTTGCGCGGCGCGAGGGTTCAAATCCCTCCTTCTCCGTTTCAGCTCCCGTTACAGAGACGGGAGTTTTTTATTCATAGAGAATATAGGGTGTGCCCGGATGATAGCATTCGGAAAACTGCCGAAGCGATGTATGAGAATACATTTGCTTCGGCTTTTTTATTGGCGGCAGCTGCGGGACCACCTTAGAGAAGAGCAGCTGATGTAGGTGACAGGGTCAAAAGCCTGAGCCCACGACATGCTGGCATATTTATGGGAGGTTACGGATATGTTTTTGATGATTGATAACTATGATTCCTTCGTCTATAACCTGGCTTCGTATTTTGTAGAATGTGGAAAAGAGGTTCAGGTGGTACGAAATGACCGAATTACCAGGGAAGAATTGAAAAAATACCGACATTCCTGCCGAGAGGAGGGATTGGAAGGTTTGATTATTTCCCCGGGACCGGGCAGACCGGAGGAGGGGGGTATCTCTCAGACTGCTTTGGAGGAGCTGGAGGGATCCGTGCCGATTCTTGGTGTCTGCCTGGGACAGCAGATCATTGGCCAATATCACGGAGCCAGGGTCAGAAGGGGAAGGAAGGCCATGCATGGCAAGGTCACGAAAATGTATAATCAGGGAAGGGGATTATTTCACCAGCTTCCCAAGACTTACCAGGTAACCAGATATCATTCTCTGGTGGTGGAAAGGGAGGACTTTCCCTCAAAGCTGCGCCTGGATGCTCTGGCTGAGGATGGAGCTGTTATGGCTATCAGTCATAGAAAGCTTCCGGTCTATGGGGTGCAATTTCATCCGGAAGCGGTGCTGACCCAGTATGGTCATGAATTAATACAAAACTTTATCAACATCAGTCAGGAATGGAGAGAAGGCACATGGGAAGAAAAATATGCAGATTAGACCACGATTGCCCCCTGGCAAGCATTCACAAAATAGTAGGAAGCAAGGAAGAAAGCTCTGCCTTTTTGGATTCCTCCTTGCATAATAAATACGGCCGATATTCTATCCTGGGCTGTCATCCTTATCTGCGTTTGGAAGAGACAGCCGGTCTTCTGAAGGTAAATGGAAGAGACCAGGACGGTGATCTCTTGCAATATTTGAGGGCATATCTGAAGGAGGAATACGAGGAGAATCCTACAGACCTTCCCATGGTAGGAGGGGCTATCGGCTACCTGTCCTACGATTATGGAAGAAAATTCGAGAATCTGCCGTCTCGTCATCCAAAAGAGCTCAAAATGCCGGATGCTCTTTTTCAATTTTATGATCTCTATCTCATCGAAGATTTGGAGAAAAGAGAAATATGGATTTCTACCGGAGAGAAGCTACATCAGCTGCAGGACTATCTGGGGGAGGTGGAACAACTTCTATCATCCCTGCCAGTTTCCCCGGGAAGCTCCCATGCAGCCCAGCCCCCTCTTCTGATCTCTTCGGACTTCACCGAGAAGGATTACAAGAGGGCGATAGAAGAAATGGTAGAATACATTCGGGCAGGGGATATCTATATAGCCAATATGACCAGGCAGATTCAGGTCAAAAGCAAGAGGGATCCCCTGGAGGTCTTCCAATACCTGCGCACCCACAATCCGTCTCCCTTTGGAGCTTATCTCAAGGAAAAGGAGTACCAGATTATCAGCGCCTCCCCGGAACGCTTTCTGCAGGTTCGGCAGGGACTTGTAGAGACTCGTCCTATCAAGGGAACCAGGAGAAGGGGAGAGACAGAAGAAGAGGACCAGCTGCTGCGAAGGGAGTTGGAGGATTCCCAGAAGGATAGAAGTGAGCTATTGATGATTGTCGATCTGGAAAGAAATGACCTGAATCGGGTATGCCGACCCGGCAGCGTGGTGACAAAAGAATTATTTGTAACGGAGGCCTATGCTACGGTATTTCATCTGGTATCTACCATAGAAGGACATCTGAGGGAGGAAAAAGGGATTACAGACCTTCTGCAGGCAGCATTTCCGGGAGGTTCTATCACCGGGGCGCCTAAAATTCGGGCTATGGAGATAATCGACCAGCTGGAGCATAGCAGCAGGGGTCTGTATACCGGATCCATCGGTTATATTTCTCTGGACGGGGACTGCGATCTGAATATTGTAATTCGAACTGCTATTTATCAGGAGGGAACCTACCACATAGGAGCCGGTGGAGGAATTACCGTGGAATCCCAGCCGGATTTTGAATATGAGGAGACCAGACAAAAGGCCAAAGCAGTGATCGAGGCCATCGCAGGAGGAAAAAGCAGTGAATAGGAGAATAGAGGCAGACGATGGCTATTGGTTTGGCATGGGGGTCTTTGAAACCATCTGGGTTTGGAGGGGTCAGGCCGTATTATTGGAGGAACATCTAAGGCGTATGGCCGGTGCCATTCAGGAATTGCATATTGTTTCCATAGGAGATGCTAAGACCTGGATGGAGGACAGAAAAAAGGAAATTAGGGATTACCTCAGAGACCATTATGTGGAAAATGGAGCCTTGAAGCTGACAATTTCAGAAAAAAACCAAATTCTGACCCTGCGGGAAAATACCTATCAGAAGGATCAATATCGAAAAGGGTTCACCGTCTGCTATGCGCAGATCCGACGAAATGAGAACTCACCCTTCACCTATCATAAGACCTTGAATAACGGAGATAATCTCCTGGCGCGGCGTTTGGCCCGCCAAGCCGGTTATGAGGAAGCCATCTTCCTCAACAGCAAGGGTCAGATTACAGAAGGGACTCTCAGCAATATTTTCTTTGTCAAGGACGAAGAGATCATTACTCCCCCCATCTCCTGCGGTCTCTTGAATGGAATTGTTCGACAGAAAATCATCCAAACTCTGCCGGTGACGGAGAGAGTCATATACCCCGAGGAGGCAGATCAATGCCAGAAAATTTTTCTGACCAATTCCTTGATGGGAATCATGCCGGTTTGTAAAAAAATCATAAGATAAATGCGAAATCCTAATACATTTCTATTACATTGAACCAGTGGTAATATAAAATTCAATGTGCAAAGAGAAAAAAATAACTCTTGAAAAAATGACTTCTATGTGGTATAAAAAAACATAAAAATGGGTGTTGCAAAAGTGGATATCCGCTTTTGTGTTCTCAAGTCTGAGAACACAATGAATCATGGAATACAATTTGATTATACAAAGGCAACGTGTTGTAACGACCAGTTGGCCAGGCACGAAGCTTAACAAGGGAACGGGGTGTAAATCCCCACATGGAATCGATGCTGTGAGCGTTAGAATCATATCCGTTGGCGAAAGCCAGTCATTGGGAAACTGAGAAGGCAGGATATGATTTGTTTGACACGTGAGTCAGAAGACCTATTGTATAATTGCAATGTTTTTGAGAACGGTTACGAAGACATTGTCCTTTTAGGGCAAGGTGTCTTTGTAACCGTTTTTTAATTTAGAATGAGGCAAAGCTGCCACTGCCGAAGGAAATTCAGAAACCGAGACGGGAACAGAAATTGGCGTTCCTGGCGTAAAAAAATGGGTGTCAACCGGAATAAGACCCGGAGGCATATAAAAAACTGAATAGTCACATCGGTGAAGAATACCGGTTTGGAGAAGTATGCGATGATATGAGCATGCCAAGAATCGAAAAACCCGCTTACCCCTGAGCGGAGGAATGAGACACTGGAATGTGGCGAACAATATTTCATAAAGGAGAGATACCCAAATGAAGAACATGAGAAAAGTCTTATCTCTGGTTCTCGCTCTAGTGATGATTCTGTCCCTGAGCGTGACCGCATCCGCAACAGAAACAACGCCCAGAGTCGATGTTGCAATCAAGACCAGTTCGGGCGCTGTGACCGAATCATTTTCCATTCCCGCCAATGCAGGTGATAGTCTGTATGCTGTTGTCGACGATTATGATGGTACTGCTGATTGGGAGACCGTCAGTGACTATTATAACCCCAGCCAAACACATGAAGCTCTGACTGAGTTTGAGGGAAAGAGCTCCACTCCGTTGGATACCACTGAGGGTTCCGCCGACCTGGCAGCGGTAAAAACCGCTCTGAGCGCACAGGGATATAGCGACGAAGTCATTAATGCCATTGCTTGGAGGACTGGCACAAATGCCGGTTACGGCTTGATTAGCTCTACTACCAGCGGTACTACGACGACCTATACCTATGTCTATGCGGGTTATGACTGGACTTACAGCAGTGACCTGAATGGTGAAATCTGGACATATATGTGCTGCTACAATTTGAGCGCAGGAGAAGTTGTCAGCCTGACTTATGGCTTCAACGTTTCCGTCTTTAACAGCACGAATCTCATCCCCTGATATATTCGTAGTTTAGTAGTTTAATTGTGACGCAGCGCCGTTGTGGGGATTCCTCCAACGGAGTTGCTTTTTTATGAGCAAGCGGAAATGAGGTAGCATAGCATGAATATATGGAGAAGAGGCCTATGTGCTCTTTTGGCTGTTGCAATACTACTTAGTGGTGTACCGTTTAACGTGTATGCAACTGAAGATAATGGTAGTTTCACGGTAGCTGATGATGAGCCTTCCGAAAACATTGATTGCACACCGCAGATTGCGGCACAGCCTGTGGATGTGATTTGCGGCAAAGATGAAGCCGCGACGCTGACCGTGAGCGCGACCGCTCCGGAGGGTGCGGCTCTTACCTATCAGTGGTATGAAGTAATCGGTGAAACCGGAACCGCTATCGAGGGCGCGACGGAAGCGAGCTATACCGCCCCCACCGCCGAGAGCGGAGAAAAGACTTACTACTGCGTAGTCACGAACACGGTCAACGGCTTGACCTATACTGCTCAGAGCAGCAACGGGAAGGTCACCGTGCGGGAAGCACAGGAAGCGACGGCGGTTGTGACCGATCTGAAGATTATAGTAGGCACCTACTCTGTTACAAATCCCAGTGCGTATCTGGATATGCTGGATGGAAAATTCAGCCGTGAGCAGACGGATTACAGAGACCTTGTCATCACGGATGTAGGTTCCGGATTCCTGGTATACTTGGGTCTGAGCGAGGAAATTCAGGCAGCGGGCACAGTATATTATTCCCTTTCTTACAATGATATGCCGGGAACCGGCAATGGGGATCAGGGAACGCTGACAGTGCGCGATAACGGATTGACAGTTCCGTTCCAGTTTAACGGATCCCTTCTTTCCTTGGGTGAAGAGACAAAAGTAACACTCCGCGTAGGAAATAAGGATGAAAACGGCTTCTCCGTGTACGAGGACTACAATTTTTATGTGTCCTATATCCTCGGACTGGGTACATTAAAGGTACTGGAGAACAAGAAGCAGGTTTTATCTCCCATGCTTCCCACTGGTGTGAATACCTTTGTCAACGAATTTACCGGAAACATCGCGGCAGGCACGGAAACAGTGTCTGTACAGATCAAGCCTTCTTCAAGGACCTCCACTGCGTATATTGGAGAGACTGCGTTTACCACGTCGTCCTATAAGGCGGACATCGCTCTGGCGGACTATCTCTCCAAGGATGGCACTTATGCTGAGATTCCTGTCATTCTGAAATGGGATGCTACGAATGAGAATCTGCCTACGCAGACAAGAACGTATACTCTGAGGCTTAACTTTGCTGACTACACTCCGCAGATTGCGGCACAGCCTGTGGATGTGACTTGCGGCAAAGATGAAGCCGCGACGCTGACCGTGAGCGCGACCGCTCCGGAGGGTGCGGCTCTTACCTATCAGTGGTATGAAGTAATCGGTGAAACCGGAACCGCTATCGAGGGCGCGACGGAAGCGAGCTATACCGCCCCCACCGCCGAGAGCGGAGAAAAGACTTACTACTGCGTAGTCACGAACACGGTCAACGGCCTGACCTATACTGCGGCCAGCAATTCGGCATTCGTGAAAGTATACGAGTGGAGTGTTACGCCACCGAAGATTCTGAACCAATTAGGGAATGTGATTTGCAATGTTAATGATGTGGTGACTTTATACGCCGAAATAGCGAAACCTGAATCAGGTGCTATAAGTTATCAATGGTATAAAGACGGCACAAATCTGATGACAAATTCTGATTTGGTAATTGTGGATACATCTGAGATTGGAGAGTACAGTTACTACTACGAAGTGTTGTGGCTGTTAGATAACGAATATTATAGGTTCAGATCTAATACTGCTGTTGTAAAGGTTACAGAAGGGGAAGCAGTAGCGACAAACCCAACACCAGTCATTACCAAACAGCCTGTAGCAATAACTTGTGACAAGGGTGATAATCCAGTCTTGTCGGTGGAGTATTATGTTGATGAGTCGGTTCGCGGCACCATAACATACCAGTGGTATAGACTTGGCACTGGACTTATCGTTGGCGCGACGGATAGAACGTTTACTCCTCCTACAAGCAGTGACAGATCCAGATACTACTATTGTAGAATAACAAACACTTATAATGGCGTCAAATATGTTGCGCAATCAGATATGGCACGTGTAGATGTCAATCTGACATATCTGAATGTGCCTGAGATTGTAAGGGATTTTGGCAGCTATGGAAGAACGTCGCCCAAATCGGATGATATCATTGAGTATGAAACCGAATATGCGGTGGGATCGGTACCGAATTATATTTACTTCCAATTCGGAGATGCAGATAGAGAAGTTGATTTCAGTTACCAGGTTTACCACAATACAAAGAATACCATTGAAGATGCGGAGTTGGTGAAGGAAGCAACTGTCAATAAAATTCGGATCTCGTCGTCTTCGGGTGGTGCATATTCTATATATGAGTGTTATGCAAATCTGAACAGGAGCTATGACATAGGTGAGCACTACTTCTTCTGTAAGGTGACTGTATCCGCGAAAAATGAGGACATAGATACGGCGGACCTTTTGATGGGACCGGTGCGGATCACTTTCAAGGACACGGGAATTGAATTTGATGGCAGCGGCAGTGAAAATGATCCTTATAAAATCCAAACTTTGGACGATTTAGTACGACTTAGGACCTATGTAGCGGACGGGAAATCCTTTAAGGGATTCTATTTCCAGGTATGTAATGATATCACTCTTCCCTCTGATTGGACACCTATCGGATGCACCAAGGACGGCAGCACAAATATTGCGCAAGGTGCAAATTTAAATGCGTTTTCCGGAATATTTGATGGAAAGATCAGCGAGACACAGAACGCAAAAATTACCGTTCCGGTTGGAGGACTCCCGCTTTTTGCCTATGTCAATGGTGCAACAATCAAGAACCTTAACATTTATGGTGAACGCATCGAAGGTGCTGGCCTGGTTAATTGCTATACCGGTGTTGGCTTAAGCGGTAATGCGGTTACCATTGAGGGAGTGCGGCTACTGAGTGGAACCAAAACGCTGAAATCCGGTTTAATTGCGTCTGTTGGTGGAAATGGATACGCAGTGGCGAGTGCAGGCTACGTCGTCACGATCAGGAACTGTGTGATTGATGAGGGTGTAACCATTGGCTATAGCGGATCAGAATACCAAATCGGTTCTTTTGCGGGTCGCATCAATGGTATAATTGAAAATTGTTCTAGCGCCGCAACAGTAAAAGGAAGTAGCTATGTCGGAGGCATTCTGGGAAGCCGAGACAACGCTATGAGCCAGTGTCAGGTAATCAACTGCACCTTTAGTGGAACTGTTGAGGCAAGCAGTGATTATGCCGGTGGTATCGTTGGTGGCGGATATGACAATGAGACCGCGCCGAATGGTGCCAATCCTACCATTATAGGCTGTACCGTGACAGAAACAGGTTCTGTAAAGGGAAATCGTTATGTGGGCGGTATTCTTGGAGGTGATGGCTATGTTGCCCAGACCTGGAGCAATGTGGTAGGATCCATCAGTGATAATACCTTCCTGGGAAAGGTCAGCGGAAATGAGTATGTAGGTGCCATTATCGGATATCGTGACAGCTTAAATCGCTATGACACCATTTCTAATAATACCTACTCAGCAGACTGCGGCGCGGACAAGGGCATCGGATTTGTAAAGTATCTGGATACCAATTATGAGAATCCCACCGTGATGGAGGGAACCATCGTTTTCAATACAGAAAAAGGTACCAGTGGATGCCCGACAGTGGCCGGATGCGCCTGGAGATCGGCTCATAATCGTACCGATGATCCTCTTGGTGCAGATGCTAACAAGTTATGCAGAGTAATCAGAACCACAGGGGATCTGAACGGGGATGGTCAAATCACCAGTGCAGACGTGGCTGCCCTGTTGGCTATCGTCACAGCACAGGCAGAGGAAGAATTGAGCGTTGCCGATCTCAATGGAGACGGTTTCATTACCAATGCCGATGTAGCTCAGCTTTTGCAGATGATTACAGCTGCATAAGCAAAACCCGAAATTTTTTCGGTGGGAATACAGTGGTCGCAGCTGTGCCTTGTATTCCCGCTGCGGGGGCTTCCAAAGACTTTCATGCTACACGCAGTTCCGCTCCATCACGCATGAAAGCCAGCTGCTCCGCACTTACGTGCTCCCGCAGCTGCCGCCAGTATCTGCAATCCGGGCTATCGCCCTACTTGCAGATACTGGCTTGCCCGTCCGATATCCACAAGCTGTGGTATGCCCCCAAGGGGACTAGCGTT
>CAVJHW010000111.1:0-465 GCA_963649395.1 Coriobacteriaceae bacterium
CAGGAGGAACAAGAGCAAAAGGACTTTGCAGCGGATTCCATGAAATTCTGCCTTTTGCTGGCCATCCTGATTACGATTCAAAGAGCCCAGCAGCGGATCCATCCCTCCCTCCTCACCTCGGATTCCAATCACAGGACAATGATAGAGAAGGCATTGGCCTACATGGATCAGCATTTTACAGAGGAGATCAACATCGGCCAATTGGCCCGGGATTCTGCCATCTCCGAGAACTATTTTCGCAGCTTGTTTAAGAATATTACGGGCCTGACACCGCTGGACTATATCACCCGTCTGCGGGTAGCAAAATCCCTGGAATACATCCAGCGGGAGGGGATCTCCATCTGTCAGGCAGCCGAAAAGGTGGGCATCTACGATCCCAACTATTTTACAAGAGTCTTCAAGAAAATCATGGGAAATACACCCAAATATTTTAAGAAGATACAATAGAAGGAGCCATAGAAAAAG
>CAVJHW010000111.1:475-5582 GCA_963649395.1 Coriobacteriaceae bacterium
TACCTGTGTTCTCAACTGAAAACACGGATATTCCGGCTTCTTTCTACTATCAATCTTACTTGGCTGTTTTTGCCCGTACTACATCCAGCAATACGGCTGCAATAATAATGATACCCTGTGCAATCTGCTGCATGTATCCGCTGACGTTCATCAGGTCCATGCCGTTGTTCAGCACACCGATGACCAATACACCACAGATAACTCCATAGACACTTCCCACACCACCGTTGAGGCTGACGCCGCCGATGACGCAGCCTGCGATGGCCTGAAGCTCATATCCCTCTCCGCTGGAGGCGTTACCGGAGGCCACACGGGCTGTCAGAACCATACCGGCGATGGCTGCCGTAATACCGGCGAAAATAAAGGTGAAGACCTTCAAAGCCTTGGCATTGACTCCGGATACGATAGCTGCCTGGGAGTTGCCTCCGATGGCATAGATATGGCGGCCGATCCGGGTATATTTCATCATATACCAGGTAATCAAGGCCATGATAATCAAGATAATAATGGGTACCGGGATGATTCCCAGAGAACCGCCTCCCAGGAAGGTAAAATTGCTGGGCAGGTTGTTGATGGGCCGTCCATTGGAAATATAGAGGGCAAGACCCCGCAGGAGGATCTGCATACCCAGGGTAGCTATGAAGGCAGGCATTCCACAATAGGCCACCAGTACTCCGTTGATGATTCCCACTACCACACCGGCCGCAATTGCCACCAGGAAGGGAACGATCAGGGGAAGATTGGCATTGGCCGCCAGAGGCATGGTGGTCAGGATGGATACGATTCCGATCAGGGATCCGGCGGACAGGTCGAAGTCACCTCCTACCAGCACCACCATGGCTCCCAGACCCACCATGGCATAGAAGCTGACCTGGCGAACAATGTTGATCAGGTTTCTATAGGTGAAGAAGGTATCCGGCCTTAAAACTGCCAATATGATCACCATCAGCAGCAGGATAATCAGTACGCCCGCTTTTCCGTACACCTGCATGATCTTCTGTTTTAATGTTTTTTCCTTCATGGTTTCCTCCCTTTCTATGCCTGTGGGTCTACGATGCCTGAAGCATACCGCATAATCTGCTCCTGGGTCATCTCATTGCGATCCACCTGACCGGTAACAGCGCCTTCATACATTACAACAACCCGATCCGCCATTCCCAGAACCTCCGGAAGCTCGGAGGAGATCATAAGGACAGCCACACCTCGCTTGGCCAGATCTGTAATCATTTTGTAAATCTCGTACTTACTTCCCACATCAATTCCCCGGGTGGGCTCATCTAGGATGATGATCTCCGGATCCGCCATGAGCCAGCGGGCAATGAGCACCTTCTGCTGGTTTCCTCCGCTTAGGTTGCCAACCAGCTGTCCGGCACTGGGAGTCTTGATATTATATTTCTCAATCTGTTCCTGGCAGAGCTTCTTCTCCCTGCTGGTATTGATTTTCTTATAAGCGGTTTCCACATGGTCATAGTTGCAAACCATGAGATTGTCCGTCACAGACAGGGGCAGGAAGCAGCCGCTGACCCGCCGATCCTCCGTCAAAAAGGCGATCTTATGAGCAATGGCATCCTTGGGCGACCGGATATGGACCTCCTGTCCATCGATCAGCACTGTGCCGGACTCCGCCTTGCGCAGGCCGAAGAGGGTTTCCATAATCTCGGTTCTGCCTGCCCCCATAAGGCCTGCAAAGCCCAGAATCTCCCCCTTGTGCACCTGAAAGCTGATATTTTTCAAAAGTCCCTTGACATTGAGATTCTTGACCTCCAGCTTGACCTCCCCGATCTGAGCCTCTTCCTTGGGATAGAGATTGGTAATCTCCCGGCCTACCATCAAACGGACCAGCTCTCCCCCGTCGATCTTGGATGCATCGTAGGTTCCCACATAGGTTCCATCTCTCATAACTGTAATCTCATCGGAGATCTGGAAGACCTCGTCCATCTTATGGGTGATGAAGATAAAGGCAATTCCCTGGGCCTTCAGCCGATTGACCATCTGGAAGAGGTGCTGGCATTCCTTCTCTGTAATGGAAGAGGTGGGCTCATCCATGATGATCAGCTTGGCATTGTAGGAGATAGCCTTCGCTATCTCCACCATCTGCATTTTGGCATTGGACAGGTGCTCCATGGGCTCCCGGGGATCGATCCCCTCAATATCCAGCTCCTCGAACAGCTGCCTGGTATCCTCGGCCAGCTTCTTGTGATCGATCATGATTCCCGGTATCTTATAGGGCTCCCGGCCTACAAAAATATTTTCACAGACCCGCATGGTTCGGATGGGATTCAATTCCTGGAAAATCATGGTAATTCCGCTGTGAAGGACATTGGTGATGGAGGAAGTATCCAGCTCCTTCCCCTGCCAGAGAATGCTGCCCTCTGTCTTGGTATAGACCCCGGTCAGAATCTTCATCAGGGTGGACTTTCCTGCGCCGTTCTCTCCCATCAGGGCGTGTACTGTCCCGGCCTTGACGGTCAGGGAAACGTCGTCCAGAGCAACGACTCCCGGAAAAACCTTGCGGATATGCTGCATCTGTAATAATGGTATTTGATTCATTCGATTACCCCCTAACCTTTCCACATGCCTGCTTAGTTGCCAATGATTGCCAAATATTCGTCTGCCTGTTCCGGAAGAACCGTCTCATAAGGTACGTCAATATACTCCTCTACGGTCTCCCCTGCGATGAGCTTCATAGCTGCTGTCACACCCTGATATCCCTGCTGATAGCCATTCTGGAAGACGGTCATGGACATTTTTCCTTCCTTCATCAGATTCAGGGCTGCCTCGGAGGCATCGATTCCGCATACCAGGACATCCGTGATGCCATTTTCTACCAGAACATTGGCTGCACCGATGGCCATTTCATCATTGTTGGCGATTACCGCATCGATATCCAGACCGGAATTCAGCCAGTTCTCCATCTTCTGCATGGCCTCATCCCTCATCCAGCCTGCTTCCTGCTCAGAAATGACAGTGAAGTTACCGGCCTTCTCCAGTACCGCCTTGGCACCCTCGGTCCGGTCCGTTGTTGCTTCCAGGGTCAGGTCCCCCATCAAGATAGCCACATTGCCGCCCTCCGGCAGGGCATCTACCAGGTATTCTCCCTGAAGCTGACCGGAATATTTGTGATCCGATCCTACATATACATCCTGTCCGTCCAAGCTGTTCTGATTGACGGTAATGAAGGGAACTCCAGCCTCTTCGCAGGCCTGCTTGATAGGACCGCAGGCAGAAGAATCTACCGGTTTGATGATAACCGCATCTACCCCTGCATTGATGAAATTCTCTACCTGCTGCAGCTGCTTGGCAGAATCAAACTCCGCATCCTTCACCGTGACCTGGATGCCATTGTCCCCACAGGCTGTCTCTACCCCATCCACTACATAGGACATGAAGTCATTCAGGTAGTCGCCGCTGAAGCCGATGGAAAGCCCCGAGCTTGCGCTTCCGGAAGTGCCGCTCGTGCTGCTTGCCGCGGAGCTTCCTCCCGTGCTGCCGCCGGCTCCGCCACAGCCTGCCAAGACAGATGCCGCCAACACTCCTGCCATTACACATACCATACTTTTCTTCATTCCTCTTTCCTCCTAAATACATTTGTTCTATTATTCACAGGTAACGATTCAAGGGATTTCCTTTATCTGGTTTCCTTGATCCATTTTCTGACATCCTTCACCCAGGCACCGAACCGCATGGGGTCCTGATTACAGGTATGGGTATCCTTGAGAACGATCTCCAGACAATTCTTGTCCTTGGTGATATTCAGGACATTTTTCACATATTCTTCCATATATTCCGTCTTATCCGGGGTGTAGTTGTTGAGATAAATGGAAGGATTGGGCTTCCAGGAATAGACAAAATCCTTGCCCATCCGATCCGAGCATTTCTGCACATCTGCCCAGGGAGACACAGAGATTCTGCGCAGGCATTCAAATTGACGGATGTATTCCAGCTTGTCCTCGATGGGCTCACAGCAGCCATAGGCCGTCAGTCCAAAGCGGTCCGCGATCCTCTTCTCGTGCTTCTGTACGAAATCCCAATGCTGTTCCGGTCCCACCATGGTGAATTCCTGAGATTCTGTCATGCCGAAGAACTGCTTCAGGTCTGTACATACGCTGTCATCTCCCGGCAGCTCGTGGGTATAGGTCTGCCCGCCGGATCCGCTATAGGCCTGGTTGCCATTTACCGTCAAAAGGCCCTGGTCCATGTATTGATCCAGGAGCTTATGATAACCCTCCTCCACGATATCCATGGCATCATGGAGCATTTCCGGCTCCTCATATACATCATACATCACCTGCTCCAGACCCCGGAAATCAGAATAGGTCTCCATCAGGGCGATATAGAGATATTTCAGTCCTACCAATCTCACATCCAGGATATCTCCCAGGAGGTCCTGATGGAGCTTGAGCTTCTCCAGGGTCTCCTTCTCATGGTAGATGACCTCCGGAGCCCCCAGCCTGGACAGCTGTTCCGGTTCCTCGATGATGGGCTCAAAATGCTTGGCCCCCGCATCGAAATTAAAGTTCTTCTGCCATACCAGGGGGACGTCTCCCAGACAATTGTCCCGGAAGCTGGCATTGGCAAAGGCGGCATTCTTGTGGTTGGGATTCTGCTTGTCCCAGCCGGTATCCGTGATGATCTTCCTCACTTCCCAGATATCCGTCACCGGAACGTCATCATCTATGACATTGGCTCGGAACAGCTTAGCACGCAGAAACCACTCCACCTCCCGTGCCTCTTCGCTCTGGCATTGGAGCATGGCCGGTGTGATAATCTCCCTCCAGGACATCTCCGGAAATACGGCGATGACCGGATCGGTGGTCTTCAACTCATTATGGTCATACCAAAGAGCCTCTCTTTGCTTCATTTCCGGTCTCTGGGAAGCCTCCTTGACCTGCATGGCCAGTTCCCGGATCAATTTTCTTTCTTCCACTGTGATTGCTACCATACCTTTTTCCTCCTCTTTTTCCTTCGTGGTGGCAGCTGCCTTCGCAGCCAAACCCGCTTTGTCGCCTGGGAAGACTTTTTTCTTATCTTATCTTATCTTAACCTAAGAGTTCTCGCTCAATCCGCTCTCTTGCTTCCGGTGCCTGCCGATCCATCTTCTCCGGAA
>CAVJHW010000111.1:5592-8663 GCA_963649395.1 Coriobacteriaceae bacterium
GGCGATATTGTCGCCTCCCGCTTTTGGCGCATCCTTTTTCAGCTGTTTGTTGGCAAAATCCATCTCCCGCAGGGTCTGGAAAATTCCCTCAAAATCCACATCCCCTTCTCCCATCGCCAGGTGCTGGTGAATGGTTACATCTGCCTTTCCCCGGCCGTTTAACCAGGGGGGATTGGCTATATAACGGCAATCCAGGGTCTGGTTAAAGGTATCCGCGAAGAGTACATGAGTGAGTTCCTCCCCGGCATAGCGAAGCATGGAACGTACATCTCCCTTACCCTGGTCATAGAAGAAGCCGTGGGGAGAGGAATATACGTAACCCAGGTTCTTAGACCGGAAGGATTTCACCATATCGCAGGTTTCATTATTGAGCTCACAGAAATCATAGGGATGGGATTGGATCTCCACCCGAAGGCCCTCCCTTTCTATGATGGGAAGGAGCTCCTCCATGGAGCGAAACCACATGCCATTGCAGATTTCCTGCTGGTTGGGATCCCCGGACAGCTCCGTGTTGATGACCGGCACCCCCATATCTACCGCAATCTCAATCATTCTCTTCCAGTTGGCTACCGCATGCTGTCTCTGGTCTTCCGTGGGGCCGGACCATCGATATACCACGATAAAGGAGGATATCTCTACCCCGGTTTCCTTCAAAGCCTGCCGATATTCCGCCTCACACTCCCTGGAGAAGAGGGGATGTTTGTAAAATGGGTTGATTCTGGGATGGGGGGATTGCTCGATATATTTGTATCCCCAATCCGCCACCTGATGAACCATCCGATTGATATCCATCTGCTTGGCCAGTACATCCACATCAAAGGCTATTTTCATAATTCCGGCCTCCTTTGTCTTTATTGATAATCCACCCAAATTGCTCCCTGGTCGGCGGATCTGACACAATTTTCCACCCAGCGCACGCCCTGTACGCCGTCATCCACGTTGGGATACCAGAAGTCTACCTCTTGTCCCTTGTCCAGGGCCTCCATGGCAATGGCGAAGCGACCGTAGAGATTACTCCAGGACTCAAAGAGACCCTCCGGATGACCACCGCCGATGCGGTCTTCTGCCAAGGCCGCCTCCGACAGGTAACCCATGCCTCTCTCCAGGATCCGTACCGGTTCTCCCTGTACCTCATAGGTCAGCTGGTTGGGGCGCTCATCCCACCATTCAATGGCTGCCTTCTCTCCGATGATCCTCACCTTCTGTCCATGCATGGAACCACAGTTCACGCAGCAGGACCAGGCATATCCGATGGCGCCGTTGTCATATTCCATCAAGGTCATAGCGTTATCCTCCAGGGGAGCCCGGGAAGCTACGAAGGATTGACGGCTGCACATCAAACGCTTGATCTTCAGATCCGGCAGCATAACCTCGGTCAGATACAGAGGATGGGTTCCCAGATCTCCCAATACATAGGAGGGGCCTGCCATCTTGGGATCCACCCGCCACTTGGTAGAGGCTGTATTCTTCTCCACTGCCACATTGTGGAAGCCGTGGGCAAATTGCATCATGACGATACGGATATCCCCCAGCTTGCCCTCCTGAATCAGCTGTCTGGCCTCTTCAATCATCTGATGTCCGGCATATCCATAGGTGATTCCTACCACCTTCTTTTGCTTCCTGGCCAGAGCAGCCAGCTCCTGCGCCTCCTCCAGGGTAAAGCAAAGGGGTTTTTCGCAGACTACATGAAGTCCCGCCTCCAAAGCTGCCTTGGTAATCTCATAATGGGTTCCATTGGGGGTGGCTACAGATACGGCCTGAATGCCATCCTCCCGTTTGGCTTCCTGGGCGAACATGGTCTTATAATCCGGATAGCAGCGCTCCTCTGCCACATGCAGGTTCTTGCCGAAGGCCTTTCCCCTCTCCGGGTTGATATCAAAGGCTCCTGCCACCAGGTCAAAGCTGAAATCTCGCAGGGCTGCCGACCGATGGATATAACCGATCTGACTTCCTAATCCGCCCCCTACCATAGCCCAGCGAAGGGGGGTCTCTACTCTCTTCTCTCCATATAGCATTTCTGCATCCTCTCTTTCCAATCGCATATCCTACATTCTTCCATTAGCTGACGCTGGCTTTCAAATCTCATACCCTACACTCTTCAAATAGCTGACGCTGGCCTTCACATCCTGCAGACTGGTATCGGAATTCCTGGGATCTCTTTCCTGCTCAATGGTGATATAGCCGCTGTAGCCAATCTCCTCCAGGGCTTTTCGGATTCCCGGATAATCCAATACGCCGGTTCCGATGGGGCACATGGAGCCTATGCCGCAGCCCTCGAAGAAGCGGATCTTCTGTCCCAGCACCTTGCGGTAAACCGCCTCGTTGACATCCTTGAAGTGGACATAATCCAGCACCTCTGCATATTTCTTCAGCCAGGCAACCGGATCCATACCGGAATAATAGAGATGACCGGTGTCCAGACACAGGCCCGCCAGCTCATAGGGAATATCCTGAACCAGCTTCTGGATCTCATCTGCAAACTCAATGTAGCCCCCTGCATGGGGATGAATCACCGGACGAACCCCATATTCCTGCGCCTTTTTGCAGATTCCTCGAATATGTTTCATCATGGTGCTCCACTGGGCATCCGTCAGCCTAGGTGCCTCCTCGGAATGTCCGGCGGCATAATCCCTTTCCTCATGGCCCCAATCCATCACGGTCATATAAGGAGTGGGAAAATGCTGACCCGGATGTCTGGGCAGGGGAGGCAGCTTGGTAATAAGAGAGCAAATATCATCGGTCTGGTTCAAGAGATTTTCGTAATTGTCCTCACTGACCAGGTCATCAAAAATGGTGCCTGCGACAATGGCCAGTCCATTCTTCTCCAGCTCCCGGGAAACCTGGTCTACGTCAATCGGAAGGTAACCATAGGGCCCCAGCTCAATGGCTCTGTAGCCTGCCTCTCCTGCCTCCTTCAAGACCCTTTGCCAGGGGGGCAGGTATGGATTCTTCACATCATCCACGCCCCAGCAGCAGGGTGCGCCGCATATATTCATGCTCATGTTCCGTTCCTCCTGTATCTGCGCATCTGTTTGTTTGGATGTCTTTATTATACCCGGCTCTTTCCTCTG
>CAVJHW010000112.1:0-8528 GCA_963649395.1 Coriobacteriaceae bacterium
CGCCAGCACCTCATCCATGATCATAATCTCACTTTTCAGGTGGGCGGCCACGGAAAAGGCCAGCTTCACGAACATACCGGAAGAATATCGCTTCACCGGTGTATCGATAAATTCCCCGATCTCGGAAAATTCGATGATTTTGTCCAGCTGACTGTCAATCTCGGTTCGGGTCATGCCCAGGATAGCGCCATTCATATAGACATTTTCCCGGCCGGTCATCTCCCCGTGGAAACCGGTTCCCACCTCCAGCATGGAGGTGATGCGGCCGTAAATATCAATGTCCCCCTGGGTAGGGGCTGTGATGCGGGACAGGATCTTCAGCAGGGTGGACTTACCGGCGCCGTTGGCTCCTATGATGCCCACCGCCTCCCCCTGGGCGATCTCCAGATCAATGCCGTCCAAGGCCATAAACTTCTTGCCGATGAGGTCCGTCCGGGTACCAATGCGGAGGTTGGGATCCTCCTTCCCCCGCTTCCGGGCCCACCAGGATTGCAATTCCTCCTGCAAAGTCTTGCCCCCGATAGCTCCCAGGCGATATTGCTTCTTCAATCCCCGTATCTGGATAGCAGGCGGCCTAACCTGCCCGGATTCCTCCGGTTCCTGCGCAGCCCGCTCTTTACCCGGCGTAGCTTCCCTTTCCTTCTGTGCAGCCCGTCCCTGGCTCTCGGCCTCCTTCTTGCCCTTCTTCACGGCTCTCATCTTCTCACCTCCTATGCACCTATCTTATACAGTATCTATAAAGGTGCGCTCCACCTTGTTGAATACCAGAATCGCCAGCAGACCTACCACCAGGGTGAAGACCAGGGAAATGACCAAGCTGGGGGCTGCCAAGGTGCCCTGGCCCAGGACGGCATAGCGAAAGAGCTCCACGGGACCGGTCACGGGATTGATCTCTACCAGGCTCCGCAGCCAGCCCTGGGGCAGCTGGGACAGGGGGTAGACCACCGGAGTCCCGTACATCCACAGGGATACCCCGAAGGACACCAGGACGCTCAAGTCCCTATATTTGGTGGTAACGCTGGAGATCAGGATCCCGCACTCCATGCCGATGAGTCCGATCCAGACCAGCAAGAGGGGCAGGAGGAGCCAGCAGATCCAATGGGGAGTCACCAGCCCTCTTAGGCATTCATAAATCAGGATGGCCAGCACCAGCAGCATAGAAATCCCGAAGCGTATGATGGCGGACAGCAGGTTGGAGATAGGAACGGTCAGGCGGGGAAAATAGATCTTCCCGAAGAGGTGGGCATTGCCGGTGAAGGTGGAGGCATTGTTGGTCAGACAGGTGGAGAAAAGGCTCCAGATGGCCGTTCCGGACAGGTAGAAGAGAATCCGGGGAATTCCATCTGTGGACAGACCGGCTATATTTCCAAAAAGGATGGTATAGACGATGGAGGTAAGAAAGGGGTTGATAAAAAGCCAAAGAGGCCCCAGGATGGTCTGCTTGTAGGCCACCTTAAAGGACCGCTTGGTAAATAAAAGGATCAGATCCCGATACCTCCATACCTCCTTCAGATTCAGATCAAACCACCGATGGGAGGCACTGATATGGGTATGGATCCGATTCGTGGGATTGTCAGCTATTTTCATACCTAAATCCTTTCCTTATCTGAGGAAGCGCAGCCATCTTTTCAGGAAATTCCTGCCCCGCAGGAGGAGGATGCGCAGGCGGTAGGGGCGGCACCAAAGCTGGAGATAGCAGCGGTAGACCGGATTCTTCACCGAGAGGGTCCGTCCCCCTCGGAGCACGGCAGTCAGCCGCCCAATGATCCGGTCTCCCGGAACTGTCTCTCCATTCAGGCAATTATCCCCTATAATCCAGAAGGTCCCGTCCGGATTCACCCGCAGGACCCGATGCAAGACATAATCCCTCCTGCCCTTGTATACTGCCTCCCCGGCAGTCTCCCCTGCAGTCTCTCCGGCAGTCTCCCCGGCAGTCTCTCCGGCAGTCTCCCCCGCAGGCTCCCCCGTCCGGACAAAGAGCACGGCATCCAGCTTCCTGACCTGGCTGGCCTGACAGGCCTCAATCACCATCACATCCCTGCCCTGCCGCAGGAGGGGCATCATAGAAGTGCCCTTGTTGGTATAAACCAACCTCCCGGTAGCTGCTAATTCCTCTTCAAATGTCATCCTCTTCTCCTAGATCCGCTGCCTTTCTGCCCATTCCGCAAGGACGCCCCCTAGACTCTCTGCCTTTCCACTAATTCCGCGAAGAAGCCCTTCTTGTCCATCAGTTCCTCATAGGTGCCATCCTCGATAATCCTGCCCTGGTCCATCACCAGGATCCGGTTGCAATGGCGGATGGTGGACAGGCGGTGGGCGATCACCAACCGGGTACATTTCAGCTTGTCCAGGGAATCCGACACCTGCTTCTGGGTGATATTGTCCAAGGCGGAGGTGGCCTCATCCAGGAAGAGGATCCTGGGCTTGGGGGCCACCGCCCGGGCGATCATCAGCCTCTGTCTCTGACCCCCGGAGACGCCTCCGCCTCCGGCGGAGATCATGGTATGCATGCCCATGGGCATGGCCCGGATATCCGCTGCAATCCCTGCGGTCTCCGCCGCCTCCCAGGCCGCCTCCATAGAGAGAGTGGGATCCGCAATGGTGATATTTTCGTAAATGCTGCCCTGGAAGAGCTTGCCGTCCTGCATGACGGTGCCGATTTTCTTCCGCACGGAATGCATATCCAAGCTGCCGGTATCCCGCCTGTCATAGAAAATGCTGCCCTGACTGGGGTGCTCAAAGCCCAGCAGCAAGCGCAACAGGGTGGATTTGCCGCAGCCCGTCTTGCCCACGATAGCCACATATTGACCGGAGGGAATCTTCAGGGACAGGTCCTCCAGCACCAGGGGGCTCTCCTTTTGATAGCGGAAGGAGACGTGGGAGAGCTCGATGGCCCCGGAGAGGTCTGTCACCGTCTCCAGCCCCTGGGCGGTCTCCGGCTCCGCCTCCAGCAGGGGCCGCACCAAAGCCATTCCCGGCCGGATGGTGGCAATGGTAGTGGCTACCGAGGCCAGGGCGGTAAAGGCGGAGGAGATATATCCATAGGCTGAGTTAAAGGCATAATAATCCGATACAGAGACCTGATTCTCCACGGCAGAATAATAGATGAAGAGGGTTCCCACCAGGGAAATGGCTGTGGTGATGACCTTGCTAAGCTTGATCTGAGCCGGAGGGCTGTATTGCAGCTCCGCCTCCCTGGCATAGCAATCCGCCCATTTGACAAAAGCCCTCTTCTCCGCCCCTGCCAGACGGATCTTCCGCACGCCGGAGATCAGGGAATATACGATGCCCTTCTCCTCCGCAGCCAGCTGCATCTGCTCCTTGCTGATGACCGTCTGCGCAGCGGCACTGATCATGCTGACCGCCAGGGTCAATACCGTCACCAGGAGGGAGGGGATCACCAGGGATTTGGCGAAGGTAAAGACCTGGGCCAGGTAAACCAGGGAAAAGATCCCCGTCAATCCCGTGGAAAATACCGCATTTACCACCGTATTGCAGATGGAGGACATATAGGACAGATATTGGTTCAATTCGCCGGTGGAGTAATTGCGAAAGAAATCCGCCGGCAGGGACAGAACCCGCATCATGGTGGCCGCCATGACCTGATTGGTCAGCTTGCTGCCGATACGGGTCAGCAAAAGCCCTTTGATAGAGGAAAAAATCACATTTCCCAGGCTGACGCAGACCAGGAAGCTCATCACCGCCAGCAAGAGCTGATAACTCCGGGAAGCCACCACCGTCCCCGTCAGGAGCTGGTTCAGCTTGGGAACCAGGAGACCCAGGAGGGTTACCACCAGGGCAGCCAGGCCGAAGCTTACCAGATCCCAGCTGGTCAGGCAGGCCTTCATATATTTCCAAATATCCAGCCCCTTCAGCTTGCGCATGGGAAGGGGGCGGTAGAAGCAATAGGCCTCCTCCCCCATCTTCTCCGCCTCCCGGCTGTTGATCCGGGTCCTTCTCCCGGTATGGGGATCCACATAGACGAAGCCCCCCATCTCACTGGGCAGGATGGTCACCACGGCCCCATCCTCCTTCATGGTGGCCATCATCACCCCCATGGCATCCTTGTGCCAGCCCTTTTCCAGCCTTACCTCCCGGTAAAAGATGCCGGAGGGAGCCAGAAGGTAATCCAATCTCTCCTCCAGACTCTCCAACTTGGCAGGAACCTCCCGCTCCTTCACATTATAGTAGCGCAGGAGCTGGGAGACCGCATCCTTCATATCCTGCCCCTTGCCGAAGAAGCCCTCCCCCACCTTATGCTGCACCACAGCCCGGGAAAGGTTCTGAAAGGCCTCTGTCAGAAGCTCGTCTTCCTTCCTTTTTCGGTTGTCAATCTGATCCTCAAACCATCCCATGAATCAAATCCTATTCCTTCCTATCCGCCTCTGCCGCTACTCACTGGTGACCAGGCGGGTGTAGGCACCTCCCTTGGCCACCAGGTCCTCATGGGTGCCCCGCTCCACCACCTTGCCCCCCTCCAGGACGATGATCTCATCACAGTCCCGAATGGTAGACAGGCGGTGGGCAATCACCACGCAGGTGATGCCCCGGTTGCTGATAGCCTCCACCACATCATGCTCCGTCTTGGCATCCAACGCCGAGGTGGCCTCATCCAGGATACAAATGGTGGGATCCTGGGCCAAAGCCCGGGCAATCTCCAGCCTTTGGCGCTGTCCCCCGGACAGGTCCCGGCCTCCCTCCAGCAGCTTATGCTGGAAGCCGCCCCCCTTGAGGATATCCTCATAGAGACCCGCATCCCGGGCTGCCATAATGACCTCAAAATCCTCCACTGTGGCGTCCCACATGCGGATATTGTCGGCGATGGTATCATCAAAAAGAATGATATCCTGATCCACCACAGAGACGGAACCGGCGAAGACATCCCGGTCGATCTGAGACAGGGCCTTGCCGTCGAATTCAATACTCCCCGACCAGGGCTGGCAGAGCCCCGACAGGAGCTTGGCCAGGGTGGATTTGCCGCAGCCCGACCTCCCCACGAAGGCCACCTTCTGCCCCGGCTTCATTTCCATGGAAAAATGCTCGATGAGGGGGGGACTCAGACGAGAATAGCCGAAGGTCACATCCGTCATCTTAATGTGCCCGGAGAGCTTAGCGGTCTTCTCCTCTGGCTTCTCCCCCTCAGAGCGAGGGGCGAACCAGGCGTCATTTTCATAACTCATGACATCGTCCACCCGCTCCATCTGGGTAATCATCTCCTGCATGGATTGACTGGCAGAGATGAGGGAGGCAGCCGGAGTGGTGAAGGAGCTTAGGAAGCCCTGGAAGGCCATGACCATACCGATGGTGAATTCCCCCGCCAGCACCAGCCGGACCCCGTATCCCAATACCGCCAGATTGGCCAGGGAGGTACAAATGGTAGGCACCATGCCCAGCCACTGGTTCAGACGGGTATAACGCACCTGCTGGGCATTGACGCTGGCCTGATAACCGGCCACCCGTCCGAAATACCCCTTCTCCGCCCCGCTGGCCTTGATGGTTTCGATCATATTGATGCCCGCCAGCATGGCGGAGGACAGCTTGCCCTGGTCCCGCATCTGGACCCGCTGGATATTGATCCGCTTCCCGGTCACGATCTTGGATACCAGCATATTGATGAAAATGGCGCTGATCCCGATGAAGGTCAGCAAGATATTATAGCGCAGCATGACCACCAGGTAGAAAACCATCATAGCCGTATTGATGGCCAAGGGCCCGAAGGTATTTACCAGGGTTCCCGCGATGGAGGCATTATCCCCCTGGCGATCCGACAGCTCCCCGGGCATCCGCTGCTCGAAGAATTGCATGGGCAGGCGCAGGATCTTCCAGAGATAGGAAGAGCTCCCTACCGCGGCCATTTTCCCCTGAATCTTCAGACTGTAGATGGTGCTGACCCAGGTCATCAGAATAATGACTGCCGCCAGGAGGCTGAAGGCCAGCAAAAAAGGCCAGAGCCATTCCCGGTTCTGACCGGTCAGCAGGCGATCCAGGAAAATACGGCTGAAAACCGGCTGGATGACCCCCAGCAGGGCAATAATGGTGGTGGTTAACACCACAAAGGCCACCGCAACCCCGGTTCCCACCATGCGCTCCCGCACATAATCCAGAACCGACTTGCGCCGACCCTCCGGTTGAAAATCCTCCCCCGGCTCGAAGGTCAGGCAGACCCCGGTAAATTCCCGGTCAAATTCCTCCCAGGATACCGTCACCCGCCCCCGGGCCGGATCATTGAGGACAGCCTTCTTGCCCTTGAAGCCGTCCAGAACCACAAAATGGTTAAAGCCCCAGTGGATGATACATGGAAAAGGTCCCTCCTCCAGGAGAGACTCCGGTTCCAGGCGGTAGGCCTTGACCTCCATGCCATAGCTTCTGGCCGCCTGCATAATATTCCTGGCGCTGGACCCGTCCCGGGACACACCACAATCCACCCGAGCCTGCTCCAGGGTGATCCATTTCTCATAATAGCCCATAATCATGGCCAAACTGGCCGCCCCACACTCCAGCATCTCCAGCTGCATGATCACCGGCACCTTGGCCACCCCCCGGGTCAGGGGACGTTTGATCTTCCGGGTCTTCTCGGTCTTTTTCGTGCTCTTCTTCTCGCTCTTCTTCGTATGCATACTTCTACTCGCGCTCTCTGCTAGGATACAAGCCCCGGACAGGAGCTCATTAATTCAGAAGCAGGGAAATGGGGGAAATGGTCTCCGTCGTCACCGTGGCACTGTAGACCCCATTTTCCAGGCCCAGACTCTCTAGGCTCTCCTTGATGGGAATCTCATAGACGATATCCCCCACCTTCAGATTCCCTGCCTTCCGCACATAGACATTGGTGGAATCCGTCACCGTCATGGGCTCCAAGGCGTCCGGCTCCAGGGTAATGGTCTGCCCCTCAATCTTGGCCGTCCGGGACTTCACCACCGCATCCACGGCACTCTCCGGCACATAGGCCGCGCATTTCCCCTGGTCCGACACCACCGCAACGGAAATATGGGTCTCCAGCCTGCCCAGGGCACTCCAGACACAAGCTCCCACCAGCAAAATGATCACCGCCAGCAGCAGGATCCAGACCCCCGGAGAGGTCACATGGAGATAGTGATCCAGCTTCTCCGGAGAATTGATATACTCCTCACTCTTCTTCCGAAACAGGGAAGGCTTCTTCTCTTCCGACATATCCTCTTACCTTGTTCTTACCTCACCACGTACTGCCACAATATCCCAACCTGCTGCCTGCCCTTTGGGAGAAGCCTCACGATGCCATCAGCTGTCTTAACTCCACCAGGGCCTTCTTGTGAACCAGCTTGATGTTGGCATAGGACATGCCAATCCGCAAGGCAACCTCCTTCAGGGTCATATTCTGGTAATAATGCAGGATCAGGATATCCCGGGACCGCTCCGGGATCCGTTCCAGGGCATCCGCCAGCTCCGCCAGCTGCTCCTTGGCCATCAAATCCGAATCCAAAGGGGCGCTGTCCACCAGATTCTCCGGCATGGCCCCGGTGGCTCCATCCTCCTCCGGAATCTGCCCATGCACCTTCCGGGTGCGGTAATAATCCAGCACCGTCCGGTTGGTAATGGTATAAACCCAGGTAGACACCGCCGCCTTCTGGGGGTCAAAGCGGTCGATATTGCTGGCTATCTTCAGAAAGACATCCGACACAATATCCTCCACCACATTGTAGTCCCCCACCTTCTTGTAGACAAAACCACTTACCTTTTTATAATAATTCTTATATATCTCCTCAACTGTCACGGCTGCCATTCGTCCAGACCCTCGTCCTGCTGCCCAAAGCCCTTCTTCCTCTCAGAAGCATAGGGCGTCCCCGCTGCATATAACATCTCCAGATCCGCATCCCCCAGCTCCTGACGGCTGGAAGCCCCATATCTCCTCATGGTGTCATCAATCATAGACTGAAGCTTGCTATTCGGCTCAAAATGCTGCAAATCAAACAACTGCTGTAATCCCATGGTCATATCAAATCCTCCATTCCATCCTATGTCCAAAAAGAGGCCCAACCGACACCATCTGCCAGCTAGACCTCTATCGGTTCTCTGTCATATATTCTGTAAAATTATTTCATCACAACCCAAAATCAGGGATAAATCTGTTCTCCAACAATGCCTTCTTCCTGAAGGATCTTCAGAATGTAATCCTCCTGATTGTGATATTGCGCATGCAGGATCAAACTTCTGTCATTAGCCGCCACAACATCTCCATTGGTAATATTGTACTGCGTGATACTTCCATCATTGTGCGTGTAGGTCATGATCATATTGCCACCGCTGAACACCATCATTCCACCTTGTACGCCCTCAAGCTCAGACTCATTTAATGCTATCTTATCACTCATACATAACCTCCATCCATAAACAGCTACTCTTTTCAATATCTGTTTCTATCTGGGAACAACAACAAACCTGATAACTATGGTATTACTTTTCCCCTATACTATTTAGTTCGGTTGAGCATCAGTACCAACACAAGCATTATCCGTCGTACACACCTTACTGCCATCGTTTGGACAATTTTGGGG
>CAVJHW010000113.1:0-8336 GCA_963649395.1 Coriobacteriaceae bacterium
ATCCTCTGCTGCGCAAGATGGTTCGCGGAGGCAAGCTGGGACGTAAGACCGGAATCGGCTTCTATGATTATAGCAAGTAAGAAATAGTGGAGGAAAAGACATGGATTTCGCATTGGACAAGAAACATGAGATGGCGAGAACTCTTTTCAGAGAGTTTGCCGAGAAAGAAGTAAAGCCTCTTGCACAGGAAGTGGATGAAACAGAAGTATTTCCCCGTGCAACGGTGGACAAGCTGGCGAAATACGGCTTCCTGGGTATTCCGGTACCCAAGGAGTACGGCGGACAGGGCTGTGATCCCCTGACCTATGCAATGTGCGTAGAGGAGCTGGCTAAGGTATGCGGTACTACCGCAGTTATCGTATCTGCCCATACCTCTCTGTGCATTGACCCCATCCTGACCTACGGAACCGAAGACCAGAAGAAGAAGTACGTTCCGGCTCTGGCCAAGGGAGAGAAGCTGGGTGCTTTCGGTCTGACCGAGCCCGGCGCAGGTACAGATGCTCAGGGTCAGCAGACCAAGGCAGTCCTGGACGGCGACGAGTGGGTACTGAATGGCTCCAAATGCTTTATTACCAACGGTAAAGAGGCTGACGTATATATTGTTATCGCAGTAACCGGAATCATCGAGAAGAAGGGACGCAAGATTAAGGAGATCTCTTCCTTTATCGTTGAAAAAGGTACTCCGGGCTTCACCTTCGGAACCAAGGAGAAGAAGATGGGTATCCGTGGTTCTTCTACCTACGAGCTGATCTTCACGGATTGCCGTATTCCCAAGGAGAATCTCCTGGGACAGCAGGGCAAGGGCTTCAACATTGCCATGCATACTCTGGATGGCGGCCGTATCGGAATTGCCGCTCAGGCTCTGGGTCTGGCAGAGGGCGCTCTGGAAGCCACCATTAAGTATGTAAAGGAAAGAAAGCAGTTTGGCCGTTCCATTGCCCAGTTCCAGAATACCCAGTTCCAGCTGGCTGATATGGCAACCAAGGTGGAAGCGGCTCAGATGCTGGTTTACAAGGCAGCTATGGCTAAGGCTACCCAGAAGGTATACAGTGTAGAGGCCGCCAAGGCTAAGCTGTATGCTGCAGAGGTTGCTATGGAGGTGACTACCAAGGCTGTTCAGCTTCACGGCGGATATGGTTACATCCGTGAGTACGATGTAGAGCGTATGATGCGTGATGCCAAGATCACCGAGATTTACGAGGGAACTTCCGAAGTGCAGCGTATGGTTATTTCTGGAAATATTTTGAAATAAGAGGAGGTAGGAACCGTGAAAATAGTTGTTTGTGTAAAACAGGTACCGGATACCAAGGGTGGCGTTCAGTTTAACCCGGACGGTACGTTGAATCGGGCAGCAATGCTTGCAATCATGAACCCGGATGACAAGGCCGGACTGGAGGCTGCCCTGAGACTGAAGGATCAGTACGGCGCAGAGGTTACCGTAATCACCATGGGACTTCCCAAGGCTACCGATGTGCTTCGTGAGGCCCTGGCTATGGGAGCTGACAAGGGAATCCTGGTAACGGACCGTGTACTGGGCGGTGCTGACACCTGGGCTACCTCTCAGACCATCGCAGCAGCCATCCGCAACCTGGAATATGATCTTATCATCACCGGCCGTCAGGCTATCGACGGTGATACCGCCCAGGTTGGACCTCAGATCTCTGAGCATCTGGGAATCCCGGTGATCTCCTATGCCCAGAATCTGAAGATTGAGGGCGACAGCGTGATCGTTGAGCGCCAATATGAGGACAGATATCATGTGGTAAAGGCTCAGATGCCTTGCCTGATCACTGCTCTTTCTGAATTAAATGAGCCCCGTTATATGACCCCCGGCGGAATCTTTGATGCCTGTGATGCAGAGATCACTACCTGGGGAAGAGCAGATCTGAAAGATCTGGATGATGCCAACATTGGTCTTAAGGGTTCTCCCACCAAGATCGCTAAGGCTTCCGATAAGGTACGTAAGGGTGCAGGTGAGACCTTTACCCTGGATCCGGAAGCAGGAGCAGCGTATCTGCTGGAGAAACTGCAGGAAAAACACATCATTTAATAAAGGCGGTGAATAGGAATGAATTTGGAAGAATATAAGGGCGTATTTGTCTTTGCACAGCAGGTGGACAACCAGTTAAGCGGCATCGCATTCGAATTGCTGGGAAAAGCCAAAGATCTGGCCAAAGACCTGGATACTAATGTAACCGCTGTCCTCATCGGAAGCGGGGTAAAAGAACTGTCCGATCAGCTGGCAGCCTATGGCGCTGACAGAGTGATCGTTGTAGATGATCCGGAATTGAAGGAATATAGAACAGAGCCCTATACCCATGCTCTGTCATCTGTCATCAATGAGTTCAAGCCGGAGATCATGCTGGTAGGAGCTACTGCCATCGGCCGTGACTTAGGCCCCAGAGTTTCCGCACGTGTGGCTACCGGTCTGACGGCAGACTGTACCCAGCTGGATATCGGTGATTTCCCCCTGGTGGCCAGAGAGGGCCAGGAGCAGAAGCACAATCAGCTGCTGATGACCCGTCCCGCCTTCGGCGGCAATACCATCGCCACCATCGCATGCCCCAACAACCGTCCCCAGATGGCAACGGTACGTCCCGGCGTTATGCAGAAGATCACTCCCATCGAGGGAGCCAAGGCTGAGGTAGTAGAATACAACCCCGGATTCACCCCGGACAACAAGTATGTGGAGATCCTGGACATCGTGAAGTCCGTTACCGATACCGTAGACATCATGGATGCCAAGATCCTGGTATCCGGCGGCCGTGGTCTGGGAAGTCCGGAGAACTTCAAGATTCTGGAAGACCTGGCAGAGGCCATCGGCGGAGAGGTAAGCTGCTCCCGTGCCGTGGTAGATTCCGGCTGGAAGCCCAAGGATCTGCAGGTAGGACAGACCGGTAAGACCGTTCGTCCTCAGGTATACTTCGCAATCGGTATTTCCGGTGCTATCCAGCACGTAGCCGGTATGGAAGAGTCCGATCTGATCATCGCCATCAACAAGGACGAGACAGCTCCCATCTTCGAAGTAGCTGACTATGGCCTGGTAGGGGATCTGAACAAGATCGTTCCCAAGCTGACCGAGCTTATCAAGGCCAACAAGAAAGCCAACTAAAGCATCTAATAAGACATAGAAAGCCCCGCCCGCAGAGAGTTTTCTCAACGGGCGGGGCTTTCTATGGACAGCTAAATCTCACGGCACTTTTGCATCTTCATGCATTCTGGTTTTTAATATTCTCCATACGGTTCAAAATACGTCACATGTTCGATCCTATCACCATTTATCTGGTATTTAAAAAAGAAAATCTCTATAATGCTCCCCTTTTTTAAGTTATATATATCCACCTTTTCAAAACACGCCGGGTCGCATTGTAGACTAATAATAGAATCCTCTTCAAATAGGGATGAAGCAAACGTTTTTACACTAATTTCATGAGCTTCTCTGTTTATCTCTTGAATAATACCTCTTGCAGAATCCATGGGTAAAGCATCACTTTTATCTTCTCTTCCACACTTCGTAGTAGAAAAGAGTAGAAAGCAAATAGCAGCAATAAAAACGATCGCTATTATTATTTTTTTAACCATTCTCTTCTCTGCACCGCCTTTCCGGTGGTTTTTAAATGGTCTACCAGATCACTCTTATTTTAACTTAAATTCCAAGGCTTATCAAGGGCCGCGGCTTGTTTTACGGACAATTAAAAACTCCGCTGTGCTGGACTGTGTCATACGCAACGGAGGAAATGCAAAACCCCGCCCGTAGGGAGTTTTCTCAAGGGGCGGGGTTTTGTGTCTCTTTCGATATTTAAAAAAGATTTTTCAATGTAGGATAGAGGGTACGGAATTTCTGATACTTCTCCTCGTACTTGGCAACAAGCTGAGGTTCCGGGTCAAGGCTTTCGGTGACCTTGACGATGGCCTCCGCTGCGGCTTCTACATTAGGATATTCTCCGCAGCCTACAGCTGCCAGCATGGCTCCTCCCAGGGAGGGGCCTTCCTCAATGGCTGGAACGTCGATGGTGAGGTTCATGACGTTGGCCATAATCTTCTTCCAGAGGGGGCTCTTGGCGCCACCGCCGCAGATCTTGGAACGCTGGATGTTCAAGCCTAGGCTTCTGGCTACCTCCAAGGAATCCCTAAGACCGAAGGCTACTCCCTCCAGGACTGCCTGGGTCATATCCGCCCGGCTGGTGTCCATACGCATGCCCAGGAAGACGGCTCTGGCATTGGGGTCATTGTGAGGGGAACGTTCTCCCATCAGATAAGGCAGATAGAAGACATCATTTTCCCCCAGCTTCTGAATCTGGGTCTGTTCCTCGGCATAGTGGTCGGTATGCAGGATGTCTTCGCACCACCACTTGTTGCAGGAGGCAGCGCTGAGCATGCAGCCCATCAGGTGGTAGTGGCCATCTGCGTGGGCGAAGGAGTGGAGGGCGTTGTGCTCGTCTACTCCGAAGGTGTCGCTGGAGATGAAAATGGTTCCGGAGGTTCCCAGGGAGAGATTACACCTTCCATTTCCTACCGTTCCGGTTCCTACGGCGGCAGCAGCATTGTCTCCGGCTCCGGCAATGATTTTCACGGATTTGGGGAAACCCAGCTGGTCAGCTAATTCCGGCTTCAGACTACCCACCACCTGATAGCTCTCATAGAGGGTGGGAAGCTGGTTTTCCGTAATCCGGCAGATCTCCAGCATCTGGGAGGACCATTTCCGATTCTTCACATCCAACAGAAGCATGCCGGAGGCGTCAGACAGGTCCGTGCAGAAGCTGCCGCTGAGGCGGTAGGCCAGATAGTCCTTGGGCAGCATGATCTTCTTGATTTGCTTGAACTTGTCGGGCTCATGCTTAGCCATCCACAGGATCTTGGGGGCCGTGAAGCCTGCAAAGGCAATGTTGGCTGTGTAGGAGGAGAGAAGGTCCTTGCCGATGACATTGTTGAGATAGTCTGTCTCCTCTGTCGTTCGCCCATCGTTCCAGAGGATGGCGGGACGGATCACCTGATCCTGGTCATCCAAGGTGACCAGACCATGCATCTGGCCGCCGAAGCTGATGCCGCCGATCTGACTCTTGTCGATGTCAGCCGTCAGATACTTCAGCCCCAGGAAGGACTGGTCATACCAGTCCTCCGGGTTTTGCTCGGACCATCCGGGATGGGGAAAATACAGGGGATAGTCACGGCTGACGGTTTTGACGATGGTGCCGTCTGTCTCCATGAGGAGAAGCTTTACAGCAGAGGTCCCCAGGTCAATTCCTATATAATACATGGAAATATCTCCTTTCTTCTCCTTAGCAGAAGGGATTCTCTCCCGGATAACGGTCGTTGGCGGCATGATTGAAGCCGATCTCCCCTACCGGAACGCCTAAATATTTGAAGACCTCATAGAGAGCCTTGCCATGATGGCCGAAGGCAACAGCGCCGTGATGGGGATAGTTACCCTCAATCAGGACATGACGATAGAAGCGTCCCATTTCCGGAATGGCGAAGATTCCGATGGCGCCGAAGGACCGGGTATGCACCGGCAATACCTCTCCCTGGGCCACGTAAGCCCGAAGGATATTGTCGGAGGTGCTTTGCAGACGGAAGAAGGTGATATCTCCCGGCACGATCTCGCCCTCCAAAGTACCCTGGGTGACCTCCTCCGGCAGGGATCTGGCCATGATGAATTGGTACTTCATCTCGCAGAAGGCCAGCTTCTGGCTGGCAGTGTTGCCGCAGTGGAAGCCCATGAAGGTATCCTTCAAGGTATAGTTGAACTTGCCCTTGATGTCCTCCTCATAGAGATCCTTGGGAACCGAATTGTTGATATCCAGCAGGGTTACGATATCTTGGCTGACACAGGTTCCAATATACTCACTGAGGGCACCATAGATGTCTACCTCGCAGGATACGGGAATGCCCTGGGCGGTGAGACGGCTGTTGACATAGCAGGGTACGAAGCCAAACTGGGTCTGGAAGGCAGGCCAGCATTTACCGGCCAGGGCCACATATTTGCGATAACCCTTGTGATCCTGTACCCAATCCTTGAGAGTCAGTTCATATTGCGCCAGCTTGGGCAGAATCTCCGGCTTCTTGTTGCCTTCTCCCAGCTCTGCTGCCATATCTTTCACCACATCGGGGATGCGGGGGTCATTGTCATGCTTATGATAGGCCTCGAAGAGATCCAGCTCAGAATTCTCCTCAATCTCCACACCCAGGTTATAGAGCTGCTTGATGGGAGCATTGCAAGCCAGGAAGTTCAGGGGTCTGGGACCGAAGCTGATGATCTTCAGGTTGGACAGACCAAGAACGGCACGGGCGATAGGCAGAAATTCGTGGATCATGTCAGCACAATCCTGGGCGTCCCCTACAGGATACTCGGGAATATAGGCGTGAATATTGCGAAGCTTCAGATTGTAGCTGGCATTGAGCATACCGCAATAGGCATCTCCGCGGCCGCCTACCAGGTTGTTGCCGCTTTCCTCAGCAGCTGCCACGAACATCTTGGGTCCGTCGAAGTGTTTTGCCAGCAGAGTCTCGGAGATTTCCGGACCAAAGTTGCCCAGGTAAACGCAGAGGGCATTACAGCCGGCCTTCTGGATATCCTCCAGAGCCTGTACCATATGAATCTCACTCTCTACGATACAGATGGGGCACTCGTAGATAGAATCTGCGCCGTACTTGGCGGTATAGGCGTCAATCAGAGCCTTCCGACGATTCACCGACAGATCCTCCGGGAAACAGTCTCTGCTGACAGCAACAACGCCGATTTTAATGGATGGAATGTTGTTCAATAAGGTATTTTCCATTGTTTGGTATCCTCCGTTTGGTATGTTGGGGTTTCGAGGCAGGGACAAGAGCTCTTGGGGAAAAGTATCTGCCACCGCCTCCTATGAGTAACTATGGATTGGTTTACAGTTCGATATTCTCGCCCTTCAGTCCGTTGAACGCCCCTGCAATGTGGGCATCCTCATGGGCGATGAGCCATTTGTTTACGGCCGCCAGGAGACGCTCCTCTCCCTTGGTATAAGGCGGGCAGGGCAGGTCTTCATTGGTCCCCTTGGGCAAAATAACCACGCAGCGGAAATTCTGATTATTGACAGATACCGGTGCATAGTGCAGGGTGGTAGCGTAGACCTCCAAGGCTGTACCGGCAGGTACAAGAAATGCTTCTACCTTGTCTGTATCATAGGTGAAATCTTCGGTGATATCCTGCTGACGTCCCAGCAGAAGAATCAGATCGGTAACCGCGATGTTGATCTCTGAATTCCGGTGGTACTCCAGGGCATTCAAGAGATGGTTATGCCCGTTGCAATAGCCGATCTGAATGGGCAGACCGCCAAAGGCCCGCATCTGAAAGTCAGCTGCTGCAGGCAGCTTCTCCAGGGCAGGGTCGGAAGGAACATAGATGACCTCTCCCTCCGGAAGGGGGGTATGCTTCATTTCCTCCAGAAGTCCCGCAGTGTCATAGTCGGTGAGAACCTTGCCATATGGGGCAAAGGATGAATGGGTGACTGATTTGATTTCCATGCGTATTACCTCCTTATGGGGACAGTATAGCAGGAAAAATCTGCCAAAACGACCAAAAACTTAAGAGATTTATGGTAAAATCTTGTCATGTTGAAATGATTTGGAAGGAGAACTACCCTCAAAAGCAGTTCCCCCAATGACATGCCCCTAAAGGGACGGTTAAGCGTGCTCAAGGATCATTAAATGGCATAGAGGGTAGATTTGAGTGGATTGTTCAGAATCAACAGGTCATGCATCGTATGTTTGTAAAAGGAGGCGGAATGAACGGTATTCCGATTATGCCATGAATAGCTTAATATATCTTGAAAATCTGGGCTTTAAAGTGTGCTGGAAGCTTATTAAAATAGGTTTGTATGGAAACAATCAAATTCCAGTGATATTAACTTATGATGAGACAATTGATTATCTCGATGGTCTATTGACCAATGCCACAACGCAGACGGACAGCATCATTTCGTTGCTTTGTGAGAAGGATAATTCTGAGAGTTTTGAACGTGCGTTAGGTGAGCTTGCTTTAGAAGATAAATCAAATACTATTCTTCAGAATCGAAAATGGAGGGCTTATTTGCTGAATAAAGCACTGGACACAGTTAGTGAGGATTGTTTGCAAGGAATGTTAGCACTTACCGAGTATTGGATGACTATAGGGGAGCCAAAGGAATGCCCTATGGCGTTTCCGATTAATAACAATAGCCGGTCAATCAATGATTTTTTTTCGGAATCATCCTATGAGATTCATTTAAAAAAAATCAAGATTGGCTCGACAAGGAAATGGTTGAAATTATTAGGTTAGATGCGTTAACGGTTTCTCTACGTTAGGCTAAACTATCTAAGCT
>CAVJHW010000114.1:0-8226 GCA_963649395.1 Coriobacteriaceae bacterium
GTCCTCATACCTCCCGGAATCGGCTTTCTTTTCCCGGGTCTTTCCCGGGTCTTTTTCTATTTTTTTTTCTTTACCTTTTTCTTGCGTCTTTTCTTCTTCTAACTCTTTTGCTGCCTCTACCGGGCTTGCTTCTTCCTTCTCTTCCGGCTCTTCCTTCTTCCTGGCCTTTATCACGGCAGGCTTGCTTCCGAAGCCCAGGAAGCCGGAACTTCCCTCACTGACTACCTGAACATCAAGGCGATCACTGGATACTCCAATTTCGATACAGGCTTTCGTAATTGCTTCATCTACGGTCTTTGCAGATACTTCTATAAAATCCATATGGCAGCCTCCTATCTTCATTTCTTCCTTTTGTTCTTCTCATCAAATTGCCTTACCAGGTTGGCCTTAGCCGTGATACTGTCAGGTCTGGCATTGGCGGCGTTCTTATAATAATCAGGAGAATCACTGTCATTGACGGTTTTTCCATACTTTTCCGGTTCCCTGATCTTCTTCACATTGGTCCGAGCCTGCTGGGTAATCCTTGACTCCGGAAGACCCTTCTTGGCCCGCTTCTTGGCCCGCTTCTCCTGACTCTTGCGGATCAGCTCCTCGGTATCCATACCGGCGATCCTTCGGTTGATGATGACCTGCTGGATACAACGAATGACAGCACCGGCGATCCAGTAGATACCGATACCCATGGAAAATGAGATACACATGAAGGCAGAGAACACAGGCATGATGGTATTCATGGTCTTCATGGAGTTTTGCATACTGTCCTGACCATTGGTGGACTGCTGGGGCATGAGCTTATAATTCAGCCATTGGGTAAACCAGGCAAGAACAGGCACCAGCACAGCCACAATCACCAGCAGCCAGGCACCGGTCTTAATACCGCTGGTAATAACATCCCAGGGAGATTCCGAAATATTAATGCCGGCAAACATATTGACCCGCTGGGATTGAGCCGCAGCCTGACTGATCTGGGTCTTCAGATCGGACATCTGACTGAGATCACCCAGCTTCTCCCATTGAGCCGGTTTCAAGAGATAGAGGAAATCGATCAGGCCGTTATGTAAGGTCTCTCCCGTGCCGCTGATACTGGAACGGATCTTATTATCTGATACGAATTGGGTCACAGCGCTGAGCTTATCGGAGGAAGCCAGCTCCGTGGCCAGACCGCTGAAGATATTGGCAACCTTGGTTACGTAACCGGGAATCTTGTAAATAACCTGATACAGGGCCAGCAGAAGAGGCAGCTGAATCAAGAGGGGAAGACAGCTTCCTGTCGGGGATACCCCATACTTGTCATAGAGAGCCATGGTCTCTTCTTGCATCTTCATCTGAGAAGCCTGATCTCTCTTGCCTTGATACTTCTTCTGGATCTTCTGCATCTCAGGCTGAACCACGCTCATCATCTTGGAGGTCTTCTGCTGATTGATCTGCAGGGGAGTCATCAAAACATACACGATAATGGTGTAGAGAATGATGGCTAAACCGATATTGGGGATCCCTACCGCATCCAGCATGGTATAGATTCCGTTCATGATCCAGCCCAGAAGCTGTGCAATCCAGCCAATCACCGGCGTGGTTGATTTACTAAGTAAAATTTCCAAATTATTCTCCTCCTCGGATTCCTATTGTGAGCCTACGGCACTGGGTCATAACCCCCTTTGGAAAATGGGTTACATCGCAGAATTCTCCAGACAGCCAGCAGACTTCCCTTGAGGGCACCGTATTTTTCAATGGCCTCCAGGCCATATTGAGAACACGTGGGGGTGTAAGGACATCTCATGCTCTTCAACGGTGACAAATATTTTTGATAAAAACGAATCATTTTAATTAATATTGTTTTCATCCTTCTTCTCCACAATCTGATGCAGCTTGCCCAAATGGTAAATTGCACCCTCGATCTCATGGTAGGTGCAGTCCTTAGCATTCACCCTGACAATGATCACCACATCATATCCTGCATGGAACAAATCCTCCTGCAGACGGTATCCTTCCCTCACCAGTCTGGTCAGATGATGTCTGACCACACTATTTCCCACCTTCTTGCTGACAGAGATTCCAATCCTGTTCTTTGGAAGGTCATTCTTTCTCACATACATAACCAAATACTTGTTAGCGAGGGACTTCCCCTTACGGTATACCTGTTGAAACTCTCGATTCTTTCTCAAACTCTCAGAAAACTTCATAACAATCTTCCAGGGCCGCCTATGCGGCAGCCTCCATAATAGAAGAAAAGACCACAGAAACTGCGGCCTTAGGTTGCATCAGCTTATGCTGATAATCTTTTTCTACCCTTTAATCTTCTGGCAGCTAAAACTTTTCTTCCACCCTTTGTGCTCATTCTCGCTCTGAAACCATGAACCTTTGATCTCTGTCTTTTCTTAGGCTGAAATGTCATTTTCATAGATAAGGCACCTCCTTTATTTACACTCCCCACAAAAACCGCCGGGAAAACTTGGATACTTCCAATACCTGGTTGCACGGATTCTTCCATGCTAGGCACTCCATATTCCCGCCATCCTTGTGAAAACAGCTTATTCTATGTATGCTGAGAAAACACCATTTCAATTATATGCAGAAATAGGATGCCCGTCAAGTATAAAAACTTATTTTTATAATTCCACTTATCCACAATTTCTTTATCCACTTATTAGTTTACGTAATCTTATCCACATTTTGTGGATAACTTGTGGATAACTCGCTTTTTTCCTGTGTATATCTTATTATCACCATCCAATTATCCCCATTTTTCCTAGATCTTAACATGTTAGTAATCCTTCTGCACTTATACACAAAACCAAATAAACCTCCATCCCTTTATCCACCCTCTATCCACAACATTCCACCCTTTATCCACCAAAAAAATCTTATTTCTTTACTTATCCACATAAATAAAGATTGGTTTGGGTGTCAAAACACCCAAACCTTTGGTTACACGGATTGTTCTGTTCTATTCACTCCCACAATTGTGTTGGAATTTCCATAGGGCAAGAGAGGAATTTTTTTGGGCATTGATATACACAGGGAGGAGAGGAGGCGGGGCAGGGGGACAGGTAGGCAGGCCTCTGCAAGCTTGATTAGAAGTAATTAGCGGGCAGTGGATCCGGAAGAAAGGCTGTAGCCCGTGCTTCAATCACGGGCGGAAAGGGCAACTGAGGGCGAAAGCATCAGCTTTCGGCCGAATTTGCCCGGTGCCTTTCTGGAGGATACGCTGGCCGCTTAGTACTTCTTCAAGCTGAAGCCCAGCCTGCCGGACTGCCCCCTGCCCCGCCTCCTCTCCTCCCGTCACTCTTAATAAATTCCAGCACAATCCCCACCCCATTTTTCTATTGATTAATTTTTTCTTTTATTATAAGATAGAAAAGGATGATTAGGACTTATGAACAGAGGTAAAAAATGGACGTAATTACAGAAAAATGGGATACGATTCTTGAACATGTCAGGGAGGAGCACGCCTTAAGTGATGTCTCCTACAAGACCTGGATCAAGCCCTTAAGGATACATAAAACAGACAATAATACCGTCAATATCCTGGTTCCCGGCGGTTCCGTGGCATTGGATATTGTGAACCGCAAGTTTTCCCTGCCGATTAAGGTTGCCATCGAGGAGATCACAGGATTGGCCTGCGAGGTTCAATTTATCCTGCCGGAGGAAGCCGAGAATCCATCCAAGGCTCCTGCAGCTCCTTCGGCTTCTGCAGTGGCCGGCCTGAATCCCAGATATACCTTCGATTCCTTCGTAGTAGGCAGCAATAACAAGTTTGCCCACGCAGCTTCTTTGGCGGTGGCGGAATCTCCCGGGGATGTCTACAATCCTCTTTTTCTGTATGGAGGGGTGGGTTTGGGCAAGACCCATTTGATGCATTCCATCGCCCATTTTATCATAGAGCACAGGCCGGACGTGAAGATTCTCTATGTCACCAGTGAGGAGTTTACCAATGAGGTCATCGAGGCCATTCGAAGCGGTAATAGCTCTGTCCTTACCAAGTTTCGGGACAAGTACCGCAATATCGATGTTCTCCTCATCGACGATGTGCAATTTATTATAGGAAAAGAATCGACGCAGGAAGAGTTTTTCCATACCTTCAATGCCCTGCATGCAGCCAGAAAGCAGATTATCCTTTCTTCGGACCGTCCCCCTAAGGATATGGACATCTTGGAAGAGAGGATCCGCTCCCGTTTTGAGTGGGGCTTGATGGCCGATATCCAAAGACCGGATTATGAGACCCGGATGGCTATCCTACGGAAGAAACAGGAGTCGGATGGCTATGACGTGGGCAATGATGTCATTGAATATATTGCCCAGAATGTAAAGTCCAATATTCGAGAGCTGGAAGGTTCTCTCAACAAGGTCATTGCCTTGGCCAACCTGGAGAAGAAGAATATTACCCTAGAGCTGGCAGAAAAAGCTTTGATCGATATCATTTCTCCCAGGGAGAAGAAGACCATCACTCCGGAATATATCGTAGATATTGTCGCGGAACACTTTGATATCACCGCTGATGACATCAAAGGCTCCAAACGAAGCAATAAGATTGCCTTTCCCCGCCAGATTGCCATGTATCTGTGCCGAGAGATGACCAATGTCAGACTGGAGGCCATCGGCCAATACCTGGGCAAGGATCATACCACTATTATGTACGGAAGCAATAAGATTGAAGCAGAGCTTGAGCATTCCGACAGCCTGAAAAATACCATCACCATATTAAAGAAAAAGATTAATCCCTCCTCCTGATTTATCCACATTTTTCTGTGGATAGCCTGTGGATGGATTGTGGATAGGATGAATAAGAAAGTTATCTACATTTTATAAACATGCTTTCAAAGCCTTATCCACCTACTTATTATGTTCTTTTTTTCTTTGATTGACGGGCAGAAGAGGGGTTTTCCACTTTTTCACACCTATGAAGAAGATGACGAAGGATTTTTTATTCTTTTCTTTCTTTTCAGGCACCCTGCCCCAGAAAGGAGTTTTCCACAATGAAGCTTGTTTTCTCCAAGCCAGATCTTTTGAAGAGCGTCAATATCGTCCTGAAAGCCGTATCCTCCAGGACGACCATGCCCATTCTTGAATGCATTTTGATCGACGCCACTTCCAATCAGATAAAGTTTACCGCCAACGACATGGAATTAGGCATCGAGACCATCGCCCAAGGCATCATCATCCAGAAGGGAATCATTGCCTTGGATGCCAAAATCTTGTCGGAGATTGTTCGAAGACTCCCGGACAATGATGTCACCATTGAGACAGACGATAAGCTGGTGGCTACCATTACCTGCGAAAAGGCCAAATTTCAACTGCCCGGCAAAGAGGGGGACGAATTCGCCCGTCTTCCCCTGATTGCCAAGAATGAAAGCATCAGCCTTTCTCAATTCACCCTGAAGGAGCTGATTCGTCAGACTATTTTTTCGATTGCACCCAATGAAAATAATAAGCTGATGACCGGGGAGCTGATGGAGTTAAAAAATAACACCTTGAAGGTGATTTCCTTGGACGGGCACCGGATCGCCATTCGTTCTCTTCCCATGGAAGGAAATTATCCAGATCGAAAGGTGATCGTTCCCGGCAAAACCTTAAGTGAGATCAGTAAGATTTTGTCCGGAGAGCTGGATGACAGGGTGTCTATCTATTTTTCAGAAAATCATATTTTGTTTGAGTTTGATCAGACCCTGGTGGTATCCCGTTTGATCGAGGGAGAATACTTCCGGGTAGATCAGATGCTTTCCAGCGATTATGAGACCAAGGTTATCATAAATAAAAGGGAATTCCTAAGCTGTATCGACCGTGCCACCTTGTTGATGAAGGAATCAGAGAAGAAACCCGTCATCATCAACATAGAGGATGGCAGGATGGAACTTGGAGTAGATACCTCTATGGGTTCTATGAAAGAGGATATGGATATTGATAAATCCGGCAAGGATATTCGTATTGGTTTCAATCCCAGATTCCTTATGGATGCCTTGAAGGTGATCGACGATGAAGAGGTGACCATCTATTTGGTGAATCCCAAGGCCCCCTGCTTCATCAAGGATGAGGAGGAGAATTATATCTACCTGATCCTTCCCGTCAATATCAATGCTGCGCGTTCTTAAGAAAGTGAGGCAATTGTGGATACCATTCGGATAAGAGATGAGTTTATTAAGCTGGGGCAGGCCATGAAGCTGGCAGGACTGGCAGAGGAGGGTGCAAAGGCAAAGTTCCTGATACAAGAGGGTCTTGTGAAGGTGAACGGAGAGACTGACACCCATAGAGGGAGAAAGCTCTATAAAGGGGACACCTTCTCCTACAAAGGAAAAGAGATAATGGTAGAGTGAAAACTGCCTACCGGCAGCTGGTGATAGACCTGTTTGAAAATATATGTTTATAGAATCCTTGGAATTAAAAAATTTCAGAAATTACTCTTCTCTTGCCATTTCCTTTGACCAGGGAACCAATATTTTCTATGGGGATAATGCCCAAGGGAAAACCAACATTCTGGAAGCTCTTTACTTGTGCGGCACCACAAAGTCCCACAGGGGCAGTAAGGATCGGGAGGTCATCCTTTTTCAGGAAGAAGAATCCCATATCCGTATGCTTTTGAAGAAGAATGGGGTCGGCCATCGGATTGATATGCACCTGAAGAAGAATAAGGCCAAGGGTGTAGCCATTGACGGAATCCCCATTCGCAGGGCATCGGATCTTTTGGGAACCGTGAATCTGGTTTTCTTCTCTCCGGAAGACCTGAATATGGTGAAAAATGGTCCTTTGGAGCGCAGAAAGTTCCTGGACAGCGAACTTTGTCAGCTGAGTAAATATTATCTGACTCACCTGGTCAATTATAATAAAGTTTTGAATCAGAGAAATAAGCTTCTGAAGGACATTTTTCATTCCAATTCCCTGCGAGATACTTTGGATGTATGGGATGAGCAGCTGATTGCCTATGGATCCGGTCTCATCCGGGAAAGGGATCATTTTATTGTTCAAATGAATGCCATTCTGGGGGAGATCCATAGGAATCTGACAGGAGGAAGAGAGGAGATCCGTCTGGTTTATGAGCCCAGTGTGAGGGAAGAGGATTTTGCCAGGCAGCTTTCCTTGAATCGGGAAAGGGACTTGAAGATGGGTTTATCCTCCACCGGTCCCCACAGGGATGATTTCTGCATCCAGGTCAATGGAATAGATATTCGTCGTTTTGGATCTCAAGGTCAGCAGCGAAGTGCTGCTTTATCTTTGAAATTATCGGAAATAGATCTGGTGAAGAAGATTGCGGGAGACCAGCCCGTCCTTCTCCTGGATGATGTCATGTCTGAATTGGACAGCAGCAGGCAAACCTATCTTTTACAAAATATCAATCAGATACAGACATTCATTACCTGTACCGGTATGGATGAATTCGTTCGGAATCATTTTCAGATCAATAAAGTATTTGAGATCGTGGAAGGAACCGTGCGCAATCAAGGGTTTGGGGGCAGTCATACCTAAGCCAGGATCAGGAGGAATATATGAGTACAGAAGAAACAGCCGTAAATCAGGAATATGGAGCAGATCAGATCCAGATTCTGGAGGGATTGGAGGCGGTTAGAAAACGCCCCGGCATGTATATCGGGTCTACTTCAAGCCGGGGACTTCACCACCTGGTCTATGAGATTGTGGATAATGCCGTGGACGAAGCCCTGGCAGGATATTGCAAAAATATTGATATTACCATCAATCCGGATAATTCCATTACCGTCATTGACGATGGAAGAGGAATTCCGGTAGGGATTAATCATAAGGCAGGAATTCCGGCTGTGGAGGTGGTATTTACTATTCTGCATGCGGGAGGCAAGTTCGGCGGCGGGGGATATAAGGTCTCCGGAGGTCTCCATGGGGTGGGAGCTTCTGTAGTCAATGCCCTTTCTACCTGGCTGGAGGTTACTATTTATCATGAGGGAAAGGTCTACCGCCAGAGATATGAGCAGGGGAAGGCAGTCTATAAGCTGAAGGTCATCGGAAGCTGTGATAGGGACAAGACCGGTACCATGGTCACCTTCCTGCCGGATGATAGCATTTTCGAGGAAAAGGTTTTTGATTATGATGTGTTGAAAACCAGGATCCGGGAGACCGCCTTCCTGACGAAGGGGCTGCGCATCGTTCTTCGGGATTTGAGAGAAGAAAGCAAGATAGAGAAGACCTTCTGCTATGAGGGCGGTATCAAGGAATTCGTTCAATATCTGAATAAGAGCAAAACTCCCCTCTATGATGATATTATCT
>CAVJHW010000115.1:0-6455 GCA_963649395.1 Coriobacteriaceae bacterium
TCCCCCACCGACATGCGAGCATGTCGTGGGCTCAGGCTTTTGACACTGTAACCAATATTCAGTTGGCCAAGAAAACAAATTATCACTTTTCGATTGGTATGTGGGGTTCTGGCTTGTGGGGAGGCTCTGCTCGTGATTAGATATGGAAAAATATTTTTCTTAAATCCAGCCGAAATATGGATTTCTGATATGAAATGCAATTTAAGTAATATTGTTAAAATCATTAATGTTTTTGACTGTAAATGGATTTTAATGACGATTGATTCTGTAACGGGAGACAGTTCATTCCTTACAGCAATAAAGAATCAAGGGGTAAGGTATATTGCAAGCCCTTTAGGGTCAAATAATTTTGAGATATCTGTAGTCCTCCAATATACTTTATTTGAGAATGTCCTAGATAAAGCGATGAACGAGAACCCGGAAAATATATTTGTATACAGTTTGCTGGAATTGAAAGAGTGTAATATGTGTTTACAGTATTCGTTTGAGGAGTTGATAATCAAAGGAATTGCTGATGTATGTATATCCATTTCCTTGGATAAAAATGCCATGATGATTTACATGAGTAAATTTTTGATTCCGATTCGAGAAGTATTCAAAAAAATCAAGGCATTGAGGTTGGACTAACAGGGGGGAGCAGACACAAGACAACCACGGATCACGATTCTGGTTGAAAGGCATATGGCGAAAACTACCAATTGAAAATGAATGGTGTGAACCTCTGAGCAAGAGCCGCCAGGGAGCTTTCGCTCCCTGGCGGCTCTAATGGCTCTTGCCCATACGGCTCATCTGTCATCTTGGGTGTATTTATGATTTTATTCGGGGGAAGACCGCCGTAGGTCTACAATTTTTTCCTCTGCAGATAGGACCGGTTGGCTGCAATAACCTCTTCCATAACGGCAGAACCAGGAGCGCCCGTGGTCATCCGTTTCTCTACACAGGTCTTCATGCTGATGGCTTCATAGATATCTGACTCGAAGGCCGGGCTGAAACTTTTATAATCCTCCAGGGACAGGTCATCTAGGGCACAGCCCTTATCGATGCAGGCCAGAACCAGCCTTCCCACAATGCCGTGGGCATCCCGGAAGGGAACTCCCTTGCCCACCAGGTAGTCTGCAGCATCCGTGGCATTGGTGAAGCCCTTCTTCGCCGAGGCTTCCATGACCTCCTTGCGGAACTTCATGGTGGCAAGCATGCCGGTAAAGAGAGCCAGACAGCCCTTGACCGTATCAATGGCATCAAAGGTCAGCTCCTTGTCCTCCTGCATATCCTTGTTATAGGCCAGGGGCAGACCCTTCATGGTGGTCAGCATGGACAGGAGGGCACCATAGACCCGGCCGGTCTTGCCCCGCACCAACTCCGCTATATCCGGATTCTTCTTCTGGGGCATAATAGAGCTGCCGGTGCTGTAGGCATCATCGATCTCCACAAAGCCATATTCATTGGTATTCCAGGTAATAATCTCCTCACTGAAGCGGCTTAAATGCATCATAATCAGAGACAGGGCTGACAGGAATTCGATGACATAATCCCTGTCGGATACGGAATCCATGCTGTTGGCGGTGGGGCCATCAAAGCCCAGCAATTCAGCTGTATAAGCCCGATCCAGCGGATAGGTGGTGCCCGCCAGAGCGCCGCTGCCCAGAGGGCAGGTATTCATTCTGGCATATATATCCCTGAGACGGCTTCGATCTCTCTTAAACATCTCAAAATAAGCTCCCGCATGGTGAGCCAGGGTCACCGGCTGAGCCTTCTGCAGATGAGTGAAGCCCGGCATATAGGTATGGATATGCTCCTCCATGATCTTCTCGATGGTTTCCAACAGCTGCTTGACCAGATCATCCGTCTCCTGAATCTCGTCTCGGATATAAAGCTTCATATCCAAAGCCACCTGGTCATTCCTGCTCCGTCCCGTATGGAGCTTCTTGCCCGCATCCCCGATACGATCAATAAGGTTGGCCTCCACGAAGCTGTGAATATCCTCATATTGGCTTGTAATTTGCAATTTTCCGCTCTCGACATCTGATAGAATCCCCTCCAGACCCTCCAGAATCTGATCCTTCTCTGTCTCTGTCAAAATGCCCTGTTTGGCCAGCATTTTGACATGAGCCATGCTGCCCTGAATATCCTGCTTATAAAACTTTTGATCAAAGCCGATGGATGCATTGAAATTGTAGACCAGCTGATCGGTCTCCTTGGTAAATCGTCCGCCCCAAAGCTGTGCCATGGTGGTTTTCCTCCTTTATTTTCCCTTAAAGTCTTCCTTCCCTCTCTGCCTGCCGACGGGAATAGATACAGCCGCAATAGTTCTGCCGATAGAGTCCGTAGAGATGAGACAATTCCACGGAGCGCTTGTAGCCATCCTTCTTCTTGAAATCCGAAACCAGGTAGGCCAGACCATACTCTTCTGCTACTCTCAGCCCTATTTGATTCAAAAGCTGGGCATCCTTCAAGGGGCTGATGGACAAGGTTGTGGTAAAATAATCCATTTTCCCGGCGGACGCCGCCTGAGCTGTTTTCTCCAGTCTCAAGGCAAAACAGCGCCGACAGCGTTCGCCCCCCTCCGGCACATCCTCCAAACCACGGGCTATCTCAAAGAAGCATTGTGGCTCATAGGCCCCCTCCAGAAAAGCCACCGGATGCCGGGTTTGCATTGTCTCGATCAGCCTTTTTTGCTCCTCTGCCCGTTTGCGGTATTCCTCCTCCGGGGCAATATTGGGATTGTAATAAAAAACCGTAATTTCAAAATATTGAGCCAGGTAGTCCAATACGTAAGAGCTGCAGGGGGCACAGCAGCTATGGAGCAGCAGACGAGGGGTCCGTCCCTCTCCCTGTATTCTCTGCAGAATCCCATCCAGCTCCCGCTGATAATTCCGCTTCTGTCCTTTCCCTTTTCCTATCCTAGGCTCTTCTTGCATCATAGCGCCTCTTCTCCCGGTGAAAGACAAAATGAGATACCACAGCCATTACAGCGCAGAGGAAAAGCTGCACATAGTAACTGATTCCCCGACTAAGGGCCATCCCGGGCAGCACCAGACTGCTGCCGAATATGGGGGCAAAAATCCTCAGGAAGAGGGCCTCACTGATTCCCATGCCTCCCGGAATGGGCAGCATGTCCACGGAAATAGAGATGGCGGCCTGCATCAGTCCGATGGTCCAGATGGAAGTTCCATAAAGGCCAAAGGCCCGATAGACAAAATAAGTGGCATAGAAGAGGATAAATCGCTGTGCCATGGTCAGCAAAAAAGCCAGCACCATAGTCAGCTTATGTTCCTTGAAAAAGGTGGCCGTCTCCTTATATCGGTCCATAGAAGCCAGAAGCTTCTCCATGCGTCCCTCTTTATGCTTCATCAGGCGCTTCTTTTCCATCCAGGCCAGCCCCTTTTCCATACCCTGCTTAGCCAGGTTGGGATGGAAGATGAATAAGCCCAGGAGGAAGCAGAAGCCCTCCGTCAAGAAGAGTCCGATGGCAAAGATGCTATGCATGCCATTCAGATATTGCCGAAAGAAGCCATGTCCGAAAATCATGAGACCAAGGCCCACCACCACCAATACCACCTTGTACATAAAGGTCACCAGCAGCATAATCACGGAGGACACGGGGATGGGAATCTCCTCCTTCTTCATATAGTAGATCTGCATGGGCGGTCCGCCGCTGGCAAAGGGGGTAATGCTGCAGAAGAAATATCCGGTGAAGGAATAGAGCAGACATTTGCCCATATTTTGCTGAAGGTGGATGGCATGCATCATCAGCCAGATGATGACCGCCTGTCCGCAGATAAAGAGCAGGACACAGCCCACCGCCATCATCAGGTAATGGCCATCGGCCGTCCCCATGGCAGCGATCAGTTCTCCGATATCCTGTCCCCGCAGAACTCCAAAGAAGGTCAGGAGAACCACCACCGCCAAAAAGACTGCGTTAAATAAAGTTTTTTTCTTAACCTTGAATCGTTTTTTCATCCTTTATCCCTTGTCGGTTAGGGGCAAGATTGCTTACAGATTGGCCCGAACCTGCTTCGGGCGATAACCGGCATCTTCCAGAGCCTGGATAATCTGCATCTTATGCTCTGTTCCAAAGGCTTCCAGCGTGATCTTCAGTTCCACCGCCGCACTTCTGTTGGTGCTATAGAACTGATTATGCTCCAACTTCACTACATTTCCCCTCAGCTCTGCAATGACAGAGGAGACTCTCACCAGCTCACCGGGCTTATCCGGCAGGAGGACAGAGATGGTAAAGATCCGGTCTCTGGCAATAAGACCATTCTGCACCACAGAGGACATGGTAATGACGTCCATATTGCCGCCGCTTAGGATAGAAACGATTTTCTTTCCCTTGACATCCATATGCTTGAGGGCAGCTACCGTCAACAGGCCGGAATTCTCCACGATCATCTTGTGGTTTTCCACCATATCCAGGAAGGCCACGATCAACTCATCGTCTTCCACCGTAATGATATCATCCAGATTCTCCTGCAGATAGGGGAAAATCTTATCTCCCGGGCGCTTCACCGCCGTTCCGTCTGCAATGGTATTGACAGAAGGTAAGGTGGTTACTTCCCCTTTTTCCAGAGAAACCTGCATACAATTGGCACCGGCCGGTTCCACCCCGATGACCCTGATCTTGGGATTAAGCAGCTTAGCCAGGGTAGATACACCCGTCGCCAGACCACCGCCGCCGATAGGTACCAGAATATAATCCACCAGGGGCAATTCCTGAAAAATCTCCATGGCAATGGTTCCCTGTCCGGTAGCCACCGTCAAATCATCGAAGGGATGAATAAAGGTATATCCATGGTCTTCCGCCAGCTTCAAGGCATGATCACAGGCTTCATCATAGACATCCCCATAGAGAACCACCTCTGCCCCATAGCCCTTGGTCCGCTCCACCTTGATCAGGGGGGTAGTGGTGGGCATTACGATCACTGCCTTGGCGCCGAAGCATTTGGCCGCATAGGCCACTCCCTGAGCATGGTTACCGGCGGAAGCGGTGATAAGGCCTTTGGCTCGCTCCTCCTCGCTGAGGGTACTGATCTTATAATAAGCTCCCCGCAGCTTATAGGCCCCGGTCAGCTGCATATTCTCCGGCTTCAGATAAACCTTATTGCCCGTTAAGCTGCTGAAATGATCGCTGTAGATCAGCTTGGTCTCCTGGGTGACCTTTTTGACTGCCTCCGAGGCTTCCTCAAACTTGTCCAATGTAAGCATATTCCATTAGCCTTCCTTTCCGTCTTCCGGCGATAGATTAAACAATGCGTTAACAAATTCCTCCGGATTAAACTTCTGCAGATCATCGATGGATTCTCCCACACCGATGTATTTTACAGGAATATCCAGCTCCGATTGAATGGCTACCGCGATACCTCCCTTGGCAGTTCCATCCAGCTTGGTCAATATAATCCCGGTAATATTGGCCACCTCATTGAATTGACGGGCCTGCAGCAAGGCGTTCTGCCCGGTAGTGCCATCCAGAACCACCAGGGTCTCCAGATAAGCCTCCGGATATTCCTTGTCCAGAATCCGATAAATCTTCCGAAGCTCCTCCATAAGATTCTTCTTGTTATGTAATCTCCCGGCGGTATCGCACAAGAGAACATCGGCCTGTCTGGCCTTGGCAGCTGCCACCGCATCATAGACCACTGAGGCGGGATCTGCTCCCGACTGACCTCCGATAATCTCTACCCCGGCCCTGTGAGCCCACTGCTCCAGCTGCTCACCGGCTGCCGCCCGAAAGGTATCTGCCGCAGCCAGGATCACCTTCTTTCCCTGATCCTTCAGCTTGCCTGCCAGCTTGCCCACAGAGGTAGTCTTGCCCACGCCATTGACACCGATAACCAGAACTACAGATCTGCGATTCTCGAATTCGTAGGCGGTCTCTCCTACTTCCATCTGCTTCCGAATACTGTCAATAAGCAGCTGTCTGCACTCTGCAGGCTCCTTAATGTGGCGCTCAGCCACCTCCTTCTTCAGATTTTCCAGAATCGCCGTGGTGGTATTGATCCCGATATCTCCCATCACCAAGATTTCCTCGATTTCCTCATAGAAATCATCGTCTATGCTGGAAAATCCCTTGAAAATAGAATCAATTCCGGATGCGATGCTGGCTCGGGTCTTGGACAGACCCTTGACAAGTCTCTTAAAAAAACCTACCTTTTCCTCCGCCAATGGTGAGCCACCTCCTGCTATTTGTCTAATTCTCCCTCAATGAGGCTGACAGACACCAGGGTGGAGACTCCCTTTTCCTGCATGGTAATGCCATACAGGCGGTCTGCTGCCATCATGGTTCCGCGCCTATGTGTTATAATAATAAATTGTGTATTCTTTGTCAACTTATGCAAATATTTAGCAAATCTTCCTACATTAGAATCATCCAGGGCTGCCTCGATCTCATCTAGGAGGCAGAAGGGGGATGGTTTCAGATTCTGGATGGCAAAGAGGAGGGCAATGGCTGTCAAGGC
>CAVJHW010000115.1:6500-8191 GCA_963649395.1 Coriobacteriaceae bacterium
GCCTTCTCCCCTCCGGAGAGCTGCATCATATTCTGCAGCTTCTTGCCCGGTGGCTGGGAGATGATCCGGATTCCGGCCTCCAGGATATCCTCTTCCTCCATCAACTCCAAGGTACCCCGGCCTCCTCCAAAGAGGAGCTTGAACACCTTGTCGAATTCTGTCCGGATCTGGGCAAATTTTTCCGCGAACTGCCTGCGCATCCCCCCATCCAGCTCTTGGATAATCCCCTGCAGGGTCTCTGCCGCCTTGACCAGGTCGCTGTGCTGGGCTGACAGGAAGCCATGGCGTTCTTGCAATTCTCTGAATTCTTCTATGGCATTGACATTGACCGGCCCCAGCCCCCGAATCTCCTCCTTGATGCCGGAGATCTGCTTCTTCAGGCCGTTTCGATCCTGTCCCTCTTCCTCTGCCTGTCCCGCCGGATTCTCCACCTGGTCGGGGGTCAGCTTGTATTCCTCCCATAGGTAGGCTACAGCGGCTTCCCTGGCCTCCTCCTGCTTTTCCACCTGAGCATTCAGACGGAAGCATTCCTTGTCCATGAGATTCTTGTGATCCGACAGCTCCTCCCTTTTCTGGAAAAAGGTCTTTTGACCGGCGCTCATCTCTTCCTTCTGCTTTCGATAAGCCTCCAGCTGGGTCAGATCTGCCCGAAGAGTCTCCTCAGCAGCCTCTATCGTAGCCTGAATGGCCAGGATATCCCCCTCCTTCTTAGCTACATCCTTGCCTTCTTCTGCCAGATTGGCCTCTGCCGTTGCCTGATCCTCCTCCAAGCGTCTCAGGTCCTCCTGAGCGGAACGAATGTTTTCCTGGGCAAATCCATAGCTTTGCTGGATTCTGGCTGTGTTCAGTCTGGCTTCCTCCTGGTGGGCAAGGGCTAGCTTCTCCAGGCCTCGCAGCCTGTCCAGGGCAGCTCCCGCCTGGGTTACCGCCTGGTTTAATTCCTCTTCTCTTTGCCTGGAGAGTTCCATCTGACTTTGGATATCCCTACGGCTGTCGCTGATCTCTGCCACCTGACCTTCCATCTCACGGCCTTCTCTTTGCAAACCCTGATAATCCCTTCGGATGCTATCCGTCTTCTCCTGAAGACTTGCCAGATTCATCTTGGCCGTATTCTGTTCCAGATAGAGCTTTTGCAAAAGCTCCGACAGGCGATTCTCCTCCTCCCGCAGCTGATTCCTCTGACGGCGCTCTTCCTCCACCTCCCCGGTCATGGTTTCCATCTCCCTCTTCAGGATACGGACACTGCGTTCCAGCTCCTCTATCTCCCTCCTTCTGCTTAAGAGGCTGCTGGTATTGCGGAAGGCGCCGCCGGTCATGGAACCACCCGGGCTCAGCAATTCTCCCTCCAGGGTAACCATCCGCAGGCGGTGACGATATTTTCTTCCTATGGCAATGGCATGGTCGATGGTATCCACCACCCAGGTTCGACCCAGCAGCTTGCTGACCATTCCCTGGTAAATGGGTTCGCATTCCACCAGATCAGCCGCAATTCCCACCAACCCCTCCTCGGATAGTTTTTCGGTTTTGGCTGTATCCTGATTCATGCTAGTCAGAGGCAGGAAGGTTGCTCGCCCAAAATGTCCCCGTTTGAGATATTCGATCAAATATTTGGCCGTATTCTCATTGTCCGTGACAATATTTTGCAGGCTGCCTCCCAAGGCAGTCTCAATGGCCGTCTCATACTTCTGTTC
>CAVJHW010000116.1:0-936 GCA_963649395.1 Coriobacteriaceae bacterium
GCTTAGCTCTAATGAGATATAGTCATCAACCGGTAGCGTCAAAAAATATAATATTTTCGAGGGATGTTACCGATCTGGCAGAAATTAACGTATATAGCCGGAAAGAAGGTGAATCGAATGGGATTATTTGCTTTTTTCAAGACAAAGGCTACTCAACCAAAGTGGAATAAGGAACCTAACAATCAGATTGAGCCTGAGGGCATTGAGATGATAAGAAATTCCCCGGATTCTTATACGGATGGCAGTTCTGTTGCTATGGATGAACGTGCCTTCTATCAACCAGATTATTATTACACCTATTATTCTTACCCTGGAACCCCCATGGCACGTAAAGTAGTGACTTTTGAAGACCGCAAAAAAATATCCTATCCTTCTTCAAATGGACTTTATGTAGCCGAGATTCTGCTACTTGAATACTGTAATTTGGGAAAATACCCAAAACCACCAAAGGGCTATCCCGGTTTCTGGTGGTTCCAATATGGTATCAGAGATGTTGGTCATGCATTGCAATCTCTAAAAAGCAGAGGATATATCCGTTGGGCATCAAAGACAAGTAGGCTAAATAGTCTTAAGATTGACGAATTGAAGCAACTCCTTGAATCAGCAGGATTGTCTTCTACAGGGAGGAAAGCGGATCTGATTGCGAGAATTGTCACGGAAATATCCGAGGAATCTTTGAATATACCCAACTATATTCCCAAATATGAACTGACAGAATCAGGAAAGGTGGAACTGGAAAATAATAGCTACGTGCCGTATATGCATAAGCATAAACATAAGACTATTGAAGGTGACTGTTCTGGGGAAGAGTTTAATGTTTGGTCTGTCAACAGGCTATTTCCGGACGGAAATACGGGGAACTGGTGTCAGTTAGTTGGCGAGATAGAGAAGAAACTCTACGGGGTGGATATAGTCAATTCCACAAAAGAAAAAATA
>CAVJHW010000116.1:1030-4501 GCA_963649395.1 Coriobacteriaceae bacterium
AAGAATACTTCCTCTTCTCGCCGTAAAGAAATACGAAATTATCTTAAATTACAGCAAGATATCATTACACATGGCATTGAGACTGCTGGCGATGGATTTGATGAAGAAATCCAAGGGATTGATTATAGAAAAATCGGTAAGGACAAGGAGGCTCTGGTACAGTTTTATGTTTCTATCGGTAAAAAATCGGATGCTTTTTGGGATGACTTGGCCGGGATCCAACTTCACGGATTGCAGGGTATTTTGAGCATTGGAATAAACAGGGCAGGGGCGGTGCCGGGGCAGGGGGCAGGGAGGCTGGCCTCTGCCCCGGTACCGCCCCTGACCGTCCGATTGGAACATACCGTCACGTACCGCTGCATGGCTACCTGTGACATCGTCCATGTTACTTCACAAGAAAGGAAGGATTTTCATGCTAAAACACAAGGATCATTTTCATGGCAGCGATCTGGAGCAGATCGAGGCGATTTATCATATTAAAAAGGAGGACATCGTCAGCTTCTCTGCCAATATTAACCCTCTGGGTATCTCCGGCAAGCTGCGGGACTGCCTGAGTCAGCATTTGGACGCCATTTCCTCCTATCCGGATCGGGAATATAAGGAGCTGCGTCAATGTATGGCGGCTTATGCCGGCAGCCGGATGGAGCATATTCTGGTAGGCAACGGCTCCACGGAGTTGATCTCCCTCTTTATCCAGACTTATGGGCCTAAAAAGGCCATGATTCTGGGACCCACCTACTCGGAATATGAACGGGAGATTTCTCTGGCGGGGGGCACCACTCTCTATTACCCTTTGCGGGAGGATCGGGATTTTCAGATGGATGCGGAGGATCTCTGCCGCAGTCTCAACGACAGTCTGGATCTGCTGGTTCTGTGCAACCCCAACAATCCTACCTCCACTGCTATTTCCCGTCAGGATATGCGCAAGATTCTGGACGCCTGCCTGCAATATGGTATTTTTGTCATGGTGGACGAAACCTATGTAGAATTCACGGCAGAGGAGGACAAGATTTCCTCCGTCCCCTTGACCAATTACTATACCAATCTCATCATCCTGCGGGGAACCTCTAAGTTCTTTGCCGCTCCCGGTCTGCGGCTGGGATATGCCATCACCGGCAACCAGGATCTGCTGCGCAGGATTGAGACTCGCCAGAATCCCTGGTCTATCAGCTCCCTGGCAGAGATCGCCGGAAGGCTGATGTTTCAGGATCAGGATTACATCCGCCAGACCCGGGAATTGATTCAGGGAGAGCGCAGCCGTCTCTATCAGCTGCTGGGCAGCTGGGATACGGTAACCCCCTATCCCCCCATGGCCAACTTTATGCTGGTAAAAATCAAAAAAGAACAGGTCGATGCTGACCTGCTCTTCGAGCATTGTATCCGCCAGGGACTGATGATTCGGAATTGCTCCACCTTTCCCTTCTTAAATAACAAGTTCATTCGCTTCTGCTTCATGACTCCGGAGCAAAATGACCGGCTGATCCAGGCCTTTCGAGAGCTTCTCTGAAGTTCTCAGCTTCTGTTCACAGGGGAGGGCCCCCCTACAGACCTATCCCTCTCTCAGGGTCTAAGATGCCTTGCCCTAGGATGCCTTGCCCTAGCTTCCTGCTGCTTAGGGGATCTCTCGCCAGGCCCTACTGCTTAGGGGTCTCCCGCCAGGCTCTGCTGCTTAGGGGATCTCCCGCCAGGCTCTGCTGCTTAGGGGGTCTCCCGCCAGGCCCTGCTGCGCAGGTGGCCTTCTGCTTGCAATTGGGCAAAGCCCTGCTGGCGGAGGGCTTCATAGAGAACGATGGCCACGGAATTGCCCAGATTCAGGGAACGGATCTCTTCCTTCATGGGAATCCGAATGGCCGTTTCCTGGTTCTCATAGAGGATCTCCTCCGGTATTCCCCCACTTTCCTTGCCAAACATGAGATAAGAATCCTCTTCGAAGGAAACCTCCGTATAACAACGGGGGGCCTTGGTGGTGGCATAATAGATCCGGGCGCCCGGATTTTTCGCCAGGAAGTCCTGATAATCGATATAAGTGGTTACGTCCAGCTGATTCCAATAATCCATTCCTGCCCGTTTCAGAGCCTTCTCATTCAAGCGGAAGCCCAAAGGCTCAATCAGGTGCAGCCTAGTTCCTGTTGCCACACAAGTTCGTCCGATATTGCCGGTATTGGCCGGAATCTCCGGCTCCAATAATACGATATTCATTTTTTTCTTTCCTCTAAAGCCCGATACAGTTCGTCCGGCTGGGGGCGATCCAGGTAGCGGATCTCCTGTCCATTTCTCAGAATCCGGTCATTGCCCTTGGTGGTTCGTCCCACCAGGGTGCCGGGAATGCCTGCCTTTTCCAGGGCATCCACCGTCCCGGGACCATCCTCTGTCACCATCAGCATGGAACCGCTGGACATGATAAGATAGGGATTGACCCCAAAGAACTCACAGATCTCCACCGTTTCCTGGCGGATAGGGATCGCCTTCAGATCGATCTCCAGACCCACTCCTCCGGCCTGGGCTACCTCCCAAAGGGCTCCAAATACACCGCCCTCCGTGATATCATGCATGGTCACCACACCGGTTCCCCGAACCGCTCTTGCATCGGGAACCACCGACAGATATTGATCCAACTTCCGGGCTTCCTCGATGAAGCCGGGGGAGAAGCGCTCCAGGAGCCTCCCCTTACGTTCCTTGGCCAGAATGGTGGTGGCCTCCAGGCCAATCCATTTGCTGATTACCACATCCTGACCCGGCCGGATCTGCTCCGGGGATAGAAGCTCTGTCTTCTTGATCTTTCCCACCCCTGTCACTGAAATAACCGGGTGTCTCACCACATTGGTTATCTCCGTGTGACCGCCGAATATCTCCATATTCAGATCCTGGCAAACCTTCTCTGCATCCTGAACCATCTTCCGGATCTCCGCCTCTTCCACCGTGTCCGGCAGCAAGACGGTCAGCATAACACCGATGGGATCCGCACCGGAGGCCGCCAGGTCATTGGCTGTGATATGGATACAATGGCCTCCGATATCCTCCACTGCCCCGGTAATGGGATCCGAGGACATGACCAGAACCTCATCCGGTGCCAGCGCCAGGGCGGCGCAATCCACTCCCACGGAAGGTCCCATCAGGACCTCGCCCCTTCTATGACCCACCTGCCGCAAAACAGACCGGACCAGAACCGGTTCCGGCAGCTTTCCTACTTTCATCTATGCAAATCCTCTCTTTCCTGCTGCTGCCCCATGCCAAGAACAGCAGCAGATTCTTCTCCTGCTGTTCTTGGCATGGGCTGCGGTGGTCGTCCGCATCTCCCCAGGATGTATCTTCATGACCTTCCTCACCCCTTAGGGATGGGCCGCGATGACCTCCTGCACCTTCTTAATATCTCCGGTGGCCATGGCATCATTGAGTTCCTTGAGGGTAGCGGCGCTGGCGCCCTTGGTTCCCACCGTATATTGGATGGGGGTCATCTGGTATTCACTGCTG
>CAVJHW010000116.1:4511-8120 GCA_963649395.1 Coriobacteriaceae bacterium
CACTGCTGTTCACCTGCTCCCGGGAAACTTCCTCCCCATTTACAGTGACAATCTTCCACAGCTGGGCTGTCTTGCCGATATGTCCGGAATCTGTGGTGGTAATAACCCCGAAGTCCTCCTCGCTGTCCCCTGTGATCACCTGGGTGGATTCCGTGGTGGTCAAAGTCTTGCTTTCATAGGTCACACTCCGGGAGGAATCCCTGGTTTCATGCCCATAGAGGAGAAAATAGATGCTGCCGCCTGTCGTATAACTCTCGATATAAAGGGGGGCGTCCGTATTATTCACAAATCGGAAGTCCTTCACCCCCTCCGCAATGGCCGCATCCATAGAGGGATCCACATATCCCACCAGCATGGAATGGTTGGAGCGCTCCGTCACCTCCAGCTCCGCCCTCAAAACGGCGCAATAGAGGGTGGTGGAGACCTGGCAAATGCCGCCTCCGTAGCTGTCTACCACGCTTCCCATCTCATAGGAGGGAGCCGGATAATAACCGGCTTCTGCCGTAAAGGGCTCCAGGGTCTCGCAGACTGACAATTCTTCCCCGGGATAGAGCAAAATCCCATCTAATTTGCTGGAGCCGACCGCAATATTGGCACTGCGGTTGGTCTGCGACGTATCATAATCGGTCTTATAGCTTCCCAGCAGATCCTGGACCAGAGACAGCTGCTCCACATCTCCCTGGGCAGGAATGGTCTGGATATCCACGCTGACCCCTCCCAGACCTCCGTGCCATTGAGAATTGATATAATTCATAATGGTAGTGACCGACGGATCCACCAGAACCTCAATTCCGTCACTTTTCTCGGTGACATAGAAGGAGCCTCCGGTCTCATGCACCAGCTCCGCATCTACCGCGTCATATCCCTGGGGCACACAGCGTTCCTCTACGATATTTCGTACCGACTCCTCCGTAGCCGCCAGCTTCAGCTCAAAGACCAGGGGACCCTTCTGCTCCTGATACCGCGTGAGCTTAAAGCGTTCCAGCACATTTCCCTGCTTTCCCGCCAGGAGAACCTGCTGCACGATATCCGTATTGGTATAAGTCAGCCCCAATTCTCCCGCTGTAGCCGACACCGGCACCCCATTCACATAGAGCAAGATGGTGTCCTGCTGCAGCTGGGCCAGTTTCTCATTGACCACCTGAGCGAGCTGCTCCTCCTTCATGCCGGAGACATTCTTATTTTCTATATAAATGTCATCCCCTGCCTGAAGCTCCTGGGCCGCCGCCTGCTGCGGAAGACAAAGAAAGAGCAAAAGCACCAGACAAGCCCCCAAACACAGCCGACTCACCTTCTTCAAATCCTTCACCCCGCTTCCCTCCTTCCACTATCCACTATCCCCTATCCCCTATCCCCTATCCCCTATCCCCTATCCACTGCCCCCTATCCACTGCCCCCTGCCCTTTCAGACTGCGCTTAATATCAGGGGCAATACCATCATCGCTACCAGTATAATGGCGATCACAGCGGTTACTATTCTACGTGTTTTAGGTCTCATGACATCTACCTCTCTTCGTCCTTTTCCAGTCTGAGAATCACCTGTCGTGCGTTTCCGTTCAAATGGTCACGGCAGGAATAATCAAATAATACCATACAAGGCCCTGTCTGTCCAATCTCCGCCAGACCTTTTGGGAAAATCTCCACATGGGTCATGGAGCGCAGCTGCTTCCAATCATAGCCCTGGTAATTTTTCAGATAAAGATGCCTCCTGGCCTCCTCCTGAAAAAATTGCCGAAGCAGGTCTTTGTAGGGGGAGAGGTCCGGTGCCCAGGAAGGGCGGCTCTTGAGATTCTCTCTGGCATAGAGATCCAACAGCATGCAGGCGATATAAGCTTCTCTGTCTCCCTCTACCGCTCTTTCTATCCCTCCCTCTCTATCTCTCTCTCTTCCCTTCTCTTCCAAAAATTCCAGCAGAATCTCATATCTGCGCAGCCTGGTATGGGAAATTCCAAGATAACCTCGATCCTCGTAGAAGGTACCCAGGGCCTCATACAGGGAAAAGGCATCGGAAAATAGCTTCCTCATTTTCCCCATGGTGACGGTAAACTGGCCACTGTTATAGTAGACCTCTACCATCTCCTCCACCCGCTTCAGATCCAACAGCCTGCCATAGGGCAGCCACCGGGTCTCCAGCACCTCGTAGGGGGCTCTTTTCTTATAACGACACCCATATTCCTCCAGGCACCGACATAAAGGAGCACCCTTTAATACCTTGAGAAAGCCCAGCTGCAGCTGCTGAGGGTTCAGGGCGTAGACCTGATTGAAGGAATTTTGAAAGCTGTCATAATCCTCCCAGGGAAGACCCGCGATGAGATCCAGATGCTGGTGCACATTATGGCCCACCTGAACAGCCCTCACATTGCGGCAGAGCTTATGAAAATCCATCCTTCGGCCAATCTCTTCCAGCGTCTTTTCATGAACTGACTGAACACCGATCTCTAATTGAACCAGACCGGCCCTCATCCGATTCAGGAGGCCAATCTCCTCCTCTCCCAGAAGGTCGGCACTGATCTCAAAATGAAAGTTTGTAACCCCATTATCATGGTCCAGAAGGAACTGCCAAATAGCCAGGGTACGATCTCGCCGACAATTAAAGGTGCGATCCACAAACTTCACCTGGGGCACTCTGCTCTCCAGGAAGAAGGTCAGCTCCCCGAAGACCTTGTCCAGACTGCGAAAGCGCAGCTTCTTGTCCACGGAGGACAGGCAATAGGCGCAGGAGAAGGGGCAGCCTCTGCTAGACTCATAGTAGATGATCCGGTGATCCATCCCCTCCAGACTGGTATAGGGAAAAGGCAGGTCATCCATAGACAGGAGCTCCCGATTCGGGTTCTGACAAATCCTCCCCTGGGAATCCCGCCAGGTGATGCCGGAAATCTCCGCCAGAGCCCTGTCCCTTTTCCTATCCTTTTCTCTGTCCCCTTCGCTGTCCTCTTTTCCGCCCTTCTCTCTGGCTCCTTCGCTGTCTCTTACTCTGTCCCCTTTCCCATCCTTTTCTCTGACCCCTTCTCTGTCTCTTACTCGGAGCCCCTCGCTGACCCCTTCTCTGTCAACTCCTTCTTGCTTCGGGTTCTTGGCTTGCGCCCAGACAGAGCAAAGTTGAGCAAATATTGCTTCTCCCTCTCCCCGCATCACGCCGGATACAAAGGGCATTCTCTCCAGAACCTGGGGACTGTCAAAGGAAACCTCCGGTCCTCCCAGCCAAATCTCCGTATCCGGCAGGATTTCGTGAATATCCCAAAGCAGCGCCTGCAACAGATCCACATTCCAGAGATAGACCGAAACTGCCAAAACCGAGGGGGCCTCCCTGTAAACCTCTCGCAGAATCTCATCCTCTGTCTGGTTGATAGTAAATTCCCCCAAAAGGGTGGAAAAGCCCTGCTGCCCGGCATAAGCTCTCAGGGAATAGATTGCCAGATTCGAATGGATATACTTGGCGTTGACTGCCATCAGCATGACCTTCATGCTTCTCCCCCCTCTTACGAAGCCTGATGATAGCAAAACAAAAAGAGACCACCGTCATGCAGCAGCCCCTCTCCCTATCAGAATGCCTGGTTCCGGAATCGAACCAGAGACACGAGGATTTTCAGTCCTCTGCTCTACCAACTG
>CAVJHW010000117.1:0-2012 GCA_963649395.1 Coriobacteriaceae bacterium
GCGATATTCTGGGACTGATCTCAGAGAAGCAGGAAGAAAACCTGGATGCTGAGATAGAGGCGATGATCGCTGAGAGACAGGAGGCACGAAAGGCAAGAGATTTTGCCAAAGCAGATGCTATTCGGGACCAGCTTCTGGCCCAGGGAATCATCCTGGAGGATACAAGAGAAGGGGTAAAATGGAAGAAAGCATGAGGGAACTGGCGGAGGGCTTCCAACTTCCGCCCTTGGACGTGAAATTATATTCTCCATTGACCTTGGCTTATATCGGAGATGCCATCTATGAGCTGGTGATACGAACCATTCTGGTACGTCGGGGCAATACCCAGGTGAATAAGCTTCACAAGCAGGCTTCCGGGCTGGTTAAGGCGGAGAAACAGTCAGAGATGATCGGCCTTCTGGAGGAAGAGTTTACCGAAGAAGAGCTTCATATATACAGACGGGGCAGGAATGCCAAGTCCAATACCTCTGCCAAGAATGCCAGTATTGTGGATTATCGCAGGGCTACCGGCTTCGAGGCTGTCATGGGTTACCTCTATTTGAAGGGGAATTATAGCCGAATGCTGGAACTGATTCGGAAGGGCCTGGAAAAGAACGGACAGTAGGCATTTCTGGCGGATATTGCCGCTGTCACCGTGTAGGAAAGAGATGTCAGAGGGAACAGGAGGGGCAATGAAGGAAGAATATACGGATAAGCCGGATCAGCTGGAGGGACGCAATGCAATCCTAGAGGCCTATCGGGCCGGTCGTGATGTGGACAAGCTTTATGTTCGTCAGGGAACGCCGGATGGATCCATTCAGACCATTCTTCGGGAGGCGAAGAAACAGGGAACCCTTGTTAGCTTCGTGAAGAAGGAGCGTCTGGATCAGATGTCGGTGACCGGGAGGCATCAGGGCGTCATTGCTCAGGTGGCGGCTTGTACCTATGCAGAGGTAGAAGATATCCTGGATAGGGCTAGAGAAAGGAAGGAAGATCCCTTTCTTCTGCTTTTGGACGGAATTGAGGATCCCTATAACCTAGGGGCTATTATCCGGACAGCCAATTTGGCGGGAGCTCATGGGGTTATCATTGCCCGACATAGGGCGGTGGGACTTACAGCGGTGGTAGCCAGAGCTTCGGCAGGTGCCTTACATTATACCCCGGTGGCCAAGGTAACCAACCTGGGGCAGACTATCGACCAGTTGAAAAAGGAAGGAATGTGGTTTGTCTGTGCCGACATGGACGGAACCCGGATGTATGATCTGAATCTGAAGGGGCCTATAGGATTGGTCGTTGGCAATGAAGGAGAGGGTGTCAGCCGTTTGGTGAAGGAGAAGTGCGATTTTGTCGCTTCCATTCCCATGAAGGGAGATATTGATTCTCTGAATGCTTCTGTGGCAGCCGGAGTCCTGGCCTACGAGATCGTCAGACAAAGGGGATAAAAGAGGAATAATATGACAAAATATGATGCCTGTTCCGATGAGGATCTGATTCAAAGGCTGCGGCAGGGGGAGACGGAGATTGTCGAATATCTGCTGGCGAAATATAAACCCCTGGTGAGAAAGAAGGCTAGAGCCCTCTACCTGGCCGGAGGAGATCAGGAGGATCTGCTGCAGGAGGGGATGCTGGGCTTGTATAAGGCGCTTCGCGGATACCAGCCGGAGAAGGAAGCCGGATTTCAAACCTATGCAGGTCTTTGCATTTCCCGGCAAATGTATTCTGCCATCCTGTCCGCCCAGAGAAAAAAGCATGGCCCCTTGAATCAATCCCTTTCTCTCAATGAACTGGAGGAGAACCAGGAGGAGTATCACTTGGGAGTCGTACAAAGCCCTGAGACTATCCTTCTGGAGCAGGAAGCCACGGAGTCTCTCTTTCATCGGATTCAGACCATCCTCAGCCCCTATGAGAATAAGGTGCTGGAGCTTTACCTGGCTGGGCAGGATTATCTGCAAATTGCGGAAAAATTGAAGAAACCGGCCAAGTCGATTGACAATGCCCTGCAGAGAATCCGAGCCAAGGTAAACAGGGTCCTG
>CAVJHW010000117.1:2022-7991 GCA_963649395.1 Coriobacteriaceae bacterium
CTGTTAAGCGGTTATGGCGGAATTGGCAGACGCGCTGGTTTTAGGTGCCAGTGGTTATCCGTGTGGGTTCAAATCCCACTAACCGCATTTGTTAGTACTTGCAATTCCGAATGTGAGTGCTATAATAAGGATTGCAGAAGATAATGCAGTATCCGGAAGCATAGCTCAGCCGGGATGAGCGTTCGCCTCACACGCGAAAGGTCAGGGGTTCGAGCCCCCTTGCTTCCATTTTTTTGAAGATTTTGAGCGAAAAGATGGGAAAGCTTGCCTTACAAGAGAATTTCTTTTGGAGGATGTCACAGAGGGACCGGTCGATCGGACGGGATGAAGGAGAGGAATATGAAGAAGAGGATATCGATGCTTTTAGCGCTTGGTCTTCTGCTGGGAATGGCGGTTCCTGCTTCGGCGCAGGATCCAGAAGTTCAAAGCCAGGGATATGAGGTAGAGGTGAAGGAAGATGCCAAGGTATATCTGGGGGAGAATGTGGATGTAACCTTGGTGGTGGATCACCAGGAAAGAACAGACTATAGCGCTTATGATTTTACCATTCAATATGATGCTCAAAGGCTTGCCTATGTAGGCAGCAATACAGATGCGACGATCAAGAATGAGGTCACAGAGGAGGGCGGCCTGCTTCATCTTCTGCGTTACGGTTCCGATTTGATTTGCGGTGAGGACAACATTGTCCTGACCTTCACTGGTCAGGAGATGGGAGAGGCATCTGTGACGTTAACAGAAGCTTCCGTAGATTATGCATCTGCTGCAGCAGACAGGGACATGCCGCTGACAACGATAGGGGATGATACCGTTACCCTTCAGGTCGGTGGGTACAGGGTTGAATTAAGCGAGGATTTTACCGGTTCTGATACAGTGAATCCGGGCGAGGATTATACATTTACCGCCAAGGATAAGGATTATACTTATGAGATTCAGGCTACCGTGAATGGAGAGCCGGTGGAGGTAATCGACAAGGGCGACGGTACCTATGTGGTGGAGAAGGTCAATGGCAGGCTGGTAATCACAGATACAAAGACCAAGAAGCCGGAAAAGGATGACTCCGGTGATAAGACGGATCCCGATGACAAAGGGAATCCCGATGATCAGTCGAATAGCAAGGACCAAGGAGATACCGGGAATCAGACGAATACAGGTAATAAAGGAACTACGGGAAATACCGGCAATAAGACAGGTGCCAATAATACTGGAAGCAAGGGAAAGGTGAGCAATAATCCTGCTACGGGAGATGCGACAAATCCCTTCCTGTGGGGTGCCAGTTTGCTTCTGGCTGCTATCCTGATTTGCCTTGCTGGCAGGAGAAGGCGTGAGAGTTGAAACCGGTCAATAGAATCTGATGAATATGGAAGGGCTGCTGTTGGATAGGATCCGATAGCAGCCCTTCTTTTGGTGCGCCTGGCGGCGCATCCCCGCTTTCTACTCCTACTCGATTTACCTGCCTTCTGTCTGTCTGGCGTCTGTCTGGCCTAGCTGTCTGCCTAGCCTAGTTGTCTGCCTGGCCTAGCTATCTATCTGGCCTAGCTGTCTGTCTGGCCAGGCTCTTTGCCTCAGGACAGGTCCCTAGATTCTTGTGATAAGACAGCAAAAAAGCCTTCGAATCATCGAAGGCTTTCAGCTGCTGACGAGACTTGAACTCGTGACCTCCGCCTTACCAAGGCGACGCTCTACCACCTGAGCCACAGCAGCACACTTGCTCGCTACAAGAAATGATTCTACCAAAAATCCCCTCTTGTGTCAAGACTTTTTTCAGAATTTTTCATACAATTTTTTTGCGGTTTTATGTCAATCTATACTTGCATATCAAGTAGTTCTATGTTATACTGAACTGGATTTCAGGCGAGATGTCTCTTGCCTAGAATTTCATTTCCTGGGGATTTTCCCTGCGGCGGTTCGCCGACCATTCCAGTATTTATTTTTGATATTTGAGTTTTTTTTGTGTGCTTTCATTTCGAATGAAACAATCTATTTTCATTTGTAAGTTCATTTTTTCCATTCAACTGCTGCGCGCGCGGCAAAATACCACCTAAAAAGGACAATTGCATATGGGGAAAGGAAAGAGGCGCAAAAGCAGAGCTCTTGCCTGGGCTTCAGCAGCCCTGACAGCAGGTATATTCCTGACAAGAAGAGGGCTTTCTGTTTTTGGAGCAATAGCGGGACAAGTGTCATACCAGGCAGGGAAGGAATGCGATTCTTTGAGAATCTGCATTTGCCTTCTGGGGATAGCAGCGGTGGCTGGTCTGGGTGCCTGGTTTTGCAGTCTCCGGGCGGAGGCTGCGGAAAAGGAAGAAAGGAGATTATTATGAAGAAGAGATGGTTGCTTCCCTGTCTGGCGGCAGTACCCCTCTTGGTCGGGGGAGTGAATGCTTACTTTGCAGACGGAGATACTGCCTTGAACCAGTTTCGTATCGGCGTCAATACTATTACGCCGGAGGAGGAATATGAGCCTCCGGTGCCGGGAAAGGTGACGGTGAAGAAGCCTTGGGCTCGTAATACCGGAAGGGTTTCTTGCTATGTCAGAGCCAGGGTTTTGCTGTCAGACAGCCGGGCCGAGAAATATATTTCCTATCGAACCCAGCAAAAGGAAGGGATTCAGGGGGAGGATTGGGATCTGGCCGGGGATGGATATTATTATTTTCAGAATCCCATTGCCCCGGGGGAGGAGACTAGCTGCCTTTTTACCGGCATCTATATGGAGGAGGAGCTTCCCCAGGAGCTGGAGGGGACCACCGTGGATGTCTATTTTGAATCTGTGCAGGCAGAAGGAGCCGAGGATCCGCAGGAAGCCTTTCAGATGACGGCAGGGCGGTAGAAGACCGGAGAATGATATGCAGGAATCAGGCCATTTCTTCCTTGACAGTGAAAGATCAGGAGGAAGAGTCGAATGAAGAAACGTACAAAGACAATCGCATGCGCAGCAGCTCTGGTAGGAGCTATCACCGTGGGAGGGGTTATGTCTTATTTCACGGATGCGGATACAGCTACCAATACATTTACCATCGGAAAGATTTCCCTGGATCTGCAGGAGCCGGAGTGGGATCCGGATGATGCTGAGGATCTGACGCCCAACCAGGAGGTGAAGAAGGATCCCCAGGTGAAGAATGACGGGGAAAATGACGAGTTTGTATTTGTGGAGGTTTCTGTTCCTTATAAAAAGGTGGTTACCGTCACCGACGAGGGCGTGAAGAAAGAGGCAGCAGACACGGAGCTGGCCTCCTATGTGATTAATGCAGGCTGGACAGAGATGGGAACCGGTACCAAGGATGAGGCAGCAGGAACTGTGCTGCACCGTTATGTATATGGCAGCGCAGAAGCTTGTACTATATTGTCTAAGGATGCTGTGACTCCCAGTCTCTTTGATTCCATTAGGATTGCCAATGTGGTGGAGGATCAGGAGCTGGAGGGTACGACCCAGAAGATTCAGATTAATGCCTATGGAATTCAGGCCAATGACATTGGGGCCAATGATACCACCGTGCCCTCAGAGGTATGGAAGGTGATTGCCAATCAGGCACCTTCTACGGATAAGACAGGGGAAGATGCCAAAACGGATATCATTGGCGCCTGAAATGTCGATGAGGATGAGGGAGAGATAGGAAATCACGGACTAGTCCGAAACAGCAGGTAGAATCAGAGGGAGAAGTGGCTTGATTCGTGCATATCATGGAATAATCCGCGTAAACTTAGGTTTGGGTGTTTTGACACCCAAGCGAATTTTGCACAGGAGGAAGGTATGAAGGAGAAGAAGAGACGCAGGGCAGTGATGATTGCGGGAGGCTGTCTGGCAGCTCTCTGCATTGGCGGGGGCGTGTGGGCAAGAACCAGGACGGAGGTCACGAATCATTTAACTACGGGAGTTGTGGATATTGATCTGCGGGAATATAAGTTGGAGAGTGGACAGGAGGTGGCCTGGGAAGGGATTCCCGTGGTGCTGCCGGGTATGGAGGTCTCCAAGATTCCCCGTATTACCAATCATGGAAATGCTTGTTATGTTCGGGCAAAGCTTGATTTTACCGGTCTTGAGGAAGACCTTGCGAAGGAGTTAGAGCAGGGGATCTATGGCTGGAAGGAGGGCTGGCAGAGGGCAGGGGACGGTTATTACTATTATACGGAGGTCCTTTCCTCGGAACAAGGGGTCGATCTTTTTCAAGGTTTAGAGATTCCTGCGGATTTTCCGGAATCGGAGGCAGGCAAGACCTTCCAGCTGCATATCCAGGCGGATGCCATTCAAAGTGCCAATTTCAGCCCGGGATTCGCTATGGATGCCCCCTGGGGTCAGGTAAAGATTCTGGAATGCCAAAAGGAAGGGACCTATGACCTGTCTCTCTTCCAAAAAGCGGATAATCAGAAGTTCGCAGTGGTTTTCGAGGGCAATACGGAAAAGCTTTTTACCCAGGGAAAGGACTTTTTCGAGAATTTTCCGGTTCTTCTTCCGGGAGATACCTATTCGGATTCGGCAACCTTAAGGAACGACTCTCGTAAGCCGGTAAAGCTGTATTTCCATACGGAGCAGCTGGAGGATTCTCCCCTCTTGGATCAGATTGGTCTGACCATAGGGCTTAATGGCAGTCAGAATAAGGAAATCTACGAGGGGAAGCTCCGGGCAGAAAGTTTGGGAGAGGACCTTCTTCTGGCTACCATTCCTGCCGGAGAAAGCCTGCAGCTGGGCTTTACCCTGGAGCTTCCGGCAGAGCTGGACAATAGCTACAGCCTTTCCGGTGCCTTGGTGAAATGGGTTTTTGCAGCAGATCCGGAGAGCTCCTACGGGGTTCCCCGGGTGGATACCGGAGATTACGGCCAGACAGAAAGAACCCTTGTACTTATCATTGTGGCAGGACTTGCCGGTGCGGGGCTGGCGATTCTGTCAGTTAGAGGAAAAGGAAGAGAAAGAAGGGGGAAAGACAGGAGAAGATGGGTAAGAAAATAATATCTCGATGGACAGGACTTTTGGCTATTGTCTCCCTGGTCTGTACGGCTTTTACTTTTGGCTGGCATAAAGCCCTACGTGGTGAAGTCCGGTTCTATGGAACCGGCCTTGCCTACCGGCAGTCTCTGCTTTATCAATCACCATGCGTCTTATGAAAAGATTCAGGAGGGAGACCTGGTGGCATTTCGGACTTCTCTGGGACAGAAGGTTCTCCACCGGGTGATTCGGGTGACGGACCAGGGACTGGAGACCAAAGGAGATGCCAACGAGGTCAGTGACGGAATATCGGTAACCGAGGAAAACTATCTGGGAAAAGAGTTGGGAGCTATTCCTGGGTTGGGTTATCTCTTCGCTTGGCTTTTCACTGTCAAGGGCAAGATTGCGGCAGGAACAGTGGCAGCTTGCCTGCTGATTTTGGGGATTTTCCTGGGAGAGACGGGAAGGGAGAAAGGGTCGAAGGGAGCAGCCGGAGGGCAACCGGAGGGAGAGAAAGAAGGATATGGGAAAGGGGAAGCAAAGAAGTGTCGGCAAAGACAGTTGGGGAGATAGAGAAGAGAAGAGAAGGAGGCGAAGGTCATGTGGATGAAGATAAAGAACTTTGCTGTGGCTCGCTGGACGGCTTTGACCTTGATTTTTGCAATGCTGGCATCGGCGGTGACTACGCATCTGGCCCTGGGAGGGGAGATTCCCTTTCTGTGGGGACAATATGGAGGCTCCTATTATACGGCAGATGCCTATGATCAATTTACCATAGGTCAAACACTGGATCTGTGGGGGCTGACCACTGCATTCGGATACGGAGAAAGACAGAATCTCAGTGCTTACACTACCGAGGGACAATCCCTGCTGGAAACCTGGGAGGAGGGGGTCATGGGGACCAAGGATGGTGTGCCTTATTTTTGCCTGGAGGCCAAAGAGCCTTATGACCAGTCAGTGGCCGCCACGGTCTATGACGGGGCAAATTACCTGGGAGGGGAGGAGATCCTGGAGTGTGCCCTGGCCTGCCGTTATATGGAGGACCATATCAGTG
>CAVJHW010000118.1:0-4191 GCA_963649395.1 Coriobacteriaceae bacterium
TTGCCCAACCTCCCAATTGCCTGCGGCAACGATAAGCCAGCAGCCGGAGGCAGCGGAATATACGGTAGGGGAGACCCCTACCCCACTGACGGTTGAAATGGATTTTCGATTTGGCTATTCCTATGTCTGTCAGTGGTACATCAACAAGGAACCGAAAACAACAGACGGAACCCTGCTGGTTGAAGAAAATGTGACCTTAAACAGGCATACCACTTCTTACACTCCCTCGACAAGTACTATTGGCAGCAGGTGGTATTACTGTCAGATTGTTGCAAAGTATTCTATGGATGGAGTGGATTACTACAGCGATCCGATTGTTTCAGACTGCGTGGAAATTAGGGTCAAGGCATCGGAATTGAAACTGGAGGGAAGCGGCACTGAGGAAGATCCCTTCCTGATTAAGACTTATGACGACCTAAAAGCAGTTCGCGACAAGGTGAATGATGGCAGCTCCTATGCCGATATTTATCTCAGACTTGAAAATGATATTGATCTTGGAGAAGACTGGACCCCTATTGGCTGTACCGTAGACGGAACCAACAAGGTATCAGCGGAGGGAAATCTCCATGCCTTTTGCGGAATCCTGGACGGCAATGGGAAAAAAGTTACGGTATACCCCGGCGGCTTGCCCCTGTTCAATTACGTGAATGGAGCTACCATCAAGAATCTGAACATCTATGGCACCCAGATCAATGGTTATGGTCTGATCAATGAGATGCATGGAGTCGGTCTCTCCGGTACGTCAGTTGTCATTGACAATGTGCGGATCCTCTCCGGCACCAATATCCTCAAATCCGGCCTGCTGGGGGGTGAAATCGACGGAGCCGTGAACGGCTTTGCCGGAGTGAGTGCCGGATATGTAGCGAAGATCAGCAATTGCACCATTGAATCCGGTGTAACGATTGGCTATGACGGAACCCAGACCTTTATTGGTTCCTTTGCCGGTCGCCTCCAGGGAACCATTGAAAATTGTGTCAGCTATGCCACGGTAAAGGGTGTATCCTATGTGGGAGGCATCATTGGCAGCCGTGACAATGCCATGGGGCTTTGCTCTGTCAGCGGATGCTCCTTCCTGGGCAGTGTTATTGCCAGCGGAACGCATGCAGGCGGTATTGTCGGCGGAGGTTATTCCAACTCCACTGCTCCCAACGGCATTAAGGTGAGCGTTCAGAATTGTAATGTTTCCGGCAGTGTCACCGGCACCGACAAGGTGGGTGGTATCCTGGGCGGAGACAGCTATGTGGCTCAGGCTTGGAATGAATACAGCTTTACCGGAAATAGTTTCACCGGCACCGTCACCGGCACCGGCACCAGTGTGGGGGCCATCATTGGATATTACGACAGCTTGAATCGCATTGATAATATTTCCGGTAATACCTATGCAGCCAATTGCGGTGCAAGCCAGGGGATTGGCTATGTGAAATATCTGGATACCAGCTATGAGAATCCCACCACCATGGAGGGAACAGTTGCCTTCAGTACAGAAAATGGAACCAGCGGATGTCCGACAGTGACCGGCTGTTGGTGGAAGGCGGCTCATAACCGCACCGATGATCCCCTGGGTAAGGACGCTGCCGCCCTTTGTCAGGTAGAGCGCTCTTTGGGTGACTTAAATGGCGACGGGCAGATTACCAATGCGGATGTAACCGCACTTCTGGCTATCCTTACAGCTGGCGGGGAGGAAGACCTAAGTGTGGCTGATCTCAATGGGGATGGTGTGCTGTCCAATGCAGACGTAGCCCAGCTGTTACACATGATCACCGCAGCGTAAATGGTTTATAATAGTATAAGGGGAATTTGATAAATCGGTTTACAATCCCTTTTGGGTATGGTATAGTAAATCGGTATGAAGTCAGCCGTGATTCAGAGGACGGACACTCCGACCGCTTCTTAATCACCGGCGGTTCAATTAATTTCAAGGAGGCATCATTATGATCGCAAAAGAGAAGAAGCAGGCAATTATTCAGGAGTATGCAAGAACAGAGGGTGATACCGGTTCACCGGAGGTACAGGTGGCCATCCTGACCGCAAGGATCAAGGAGCTGACTGAGCATCTGAAGGAGAATCACAAGGATCATCATTCCAGACGGGGTCTTCTGAAGATGGTTGGTAAGAGACGTGGTCTTCTGGACTATCTGAAGAAGACAGATATCGAGAGATATCGTGCTTTGATCGAGAAGCTGGGCATCCGTAAATAATTGCTGGGGAACAGGGCGGATTGTCTCCGCCCTGTCCTGCTTTGAAAGCCATTACTGGTCCATCCCCTGGCAGGAGTCTTATCCGAGACCACTGAAAGCTGCATTCGGGTAGAGTGCCGTTTTCAGTTGTTTCGGGTCTCGTGTCAGGTGGAAAATAAGAAAAATTTTTAGCATTTTAAAGGAGAGACAGATGGAAGACAACAAGACATTTTCCACAGCATTGGTGAATGATTACAAGACCTTCACCATGGATCTGGCAGGACGTAAGCTGTCAGTAGACATCGGCCGTGTGGGCAAACAGGCCAACGGCTGCGCATTTATGCATTATGGAGATACGACCCTTCTTTGTACCGCCACAGCTTCCAGCAAGCCTAGGGAGGGAATTGATTTCTTTCCCCTTTCGGTAGAATATGAAGAGAAGATGTATGCCGTGGGCAAGATCCCCGGCGGCTTTAATAAGAGAGAGGGGAAGGCCAGCGAGCATGCCACTTTGACCTCCCGGGTCATTGACCGCCCCATGCGCCCCCTATTCCCCAAGGATTACAGGAATGATGTTACCCTGAACAATATGGTAATGTCTGTAGATCCCCAATGCAATCCGGAGGTGGTTGCTATGCTGGGGTCCGCCATCGCAACCTGCATCTCGGATATTCCCTTTGACGGTCCCTGTGCTGCTACCCAGATCGGCATGATTGACGGCCAGCTTATTGTCAATCCTACCCTGGATCAGAATGCAATTACCGACCTGAAGCTGACGGTGGCTTCTACCAGAGATAAGGTCATTATGATCGAGGCTGGTGCCAATGAGATTCCGGAAGCGAAGATGATCGAGGCTATTTATCTGGCCCATGATGTGAATAAGGAGATCATTGCCTTTATTGATACCATCGTAGCAGAATGCGGCAAGCCTAAGCATTCCTATGAAAGCTGCGCGATTCCGGAAGAGCTCTTCACCGCCATCAAGGAGCTTGTGCCCCCTGCTGAGATGGAGGAAGCCGTATTTACCGATGAAAAGCAGGTAAGAGAGGAAAATATCCGCCAAATCACCGAGAAGCTGGAGGAGGCCTTCGCCGAGAAGGAGGATTGGCTGGCTGTTCTGGGAGAGGCTGTCTATCAATATCAGAAGAAGACGGTACGAAAGATGATCCTCAAGGACCACAAGCGTCCCGATGGACGTGCCATCCGCCAGATTCGTCCTTTGGCTGCGGAGATTGATATTATCCCCAGAGTGCATGGATCAGCCATGTTTACCAGAGGACAGACCCAGATCTGCAATGTATGTACTCTGGCACCCCTGTCGGAGGCTCAGAGACTGGATGGTCTGGATGAGCATGAGACAGGCAAGCGCTATATGCACCATTATAACTTCCCCTCCTATTCGGTAGGGGAGACCAAGCCCTCCAGAGGACCGGGACGACGGGAGATCGGACATGGAGCATTGGCAGAGAGGGCTCTGCTTCCGGTATTGCCCAGCGAGGAGGAATTCCCCTATGCCATCCGTACCGTATCGGAGACCTTTGAATCCAACGGGTCTACCTCTCAGGCCTCTGTCTGCGCTTCTTCCCTGTCCCTGATGGCGGCAGGTGTGCCCATCAAGAAGGCAGTGGCAGGTATTTCCTGCGGTCTGGTAACCGGAGACAGCGATGAGGATTATCTGGTATTGACCGATATTCAGGGCTTGGAGGACTTCTTTGGGGATATGGACTTCAAGGTGGCCGGAACCCATGAAGGGATCACAGCCATCCAGATGGACATCAAGATCCATGGCCTGACCCGTCCCATCGTGGAGGAGGCCATTGCCAGATGCAAGGATGCAAGAGAATATATTCTGACAGAGGTTTTGGAGAAGACTATCGCTGCGCCACGAGCTAGCGTCAGCGAGTTGGCTCCCAAGATTATTCAGATCAAGATTGATCCGGAGAAGATCGGTGATGTGGTAGGGCAGAGAGGGAAGACCATCAATGCTATCATTGATCTTACCGGAGTGAAGATT
>CAVJHW010000118.1:4201-7961 GCA_963649395.1 Coriobacteriaceae bacterium
GATGATGATGGCGCAGTATCCATCTGCGGCACGGATCAGGCCAGGATGGACAAGGCGGTGGAATATATCCGCATTATTACCACTGATTTTGAAGCTGGCCAGATCCTGGTGGGCAAGGTAGTCAGCATCAAGGAATTCGGTGCTTTCCTGGAGTTCGCCCCCGGCAAAGAGGGCCTGGTACATATTTCCAAGATCGCCAAGCAGAGAATCAACCATGTAGAGGATGTGCTGACTCTGGGCGATATGGTGAAGGTAATCTGTATGGGCAAGGACAAGATGGGACGATTGAGCTTCAGCATCAAGGATCTTCCCAAAGAAGAGCAATAAGATACAAAACCTGGTGTCCAGATACGTTGAATGAAATCCGGAGGAGCCGTCTGCCGCTTAAGGCGTTGGGCGGCTTCTTTCTTTATAGGCAAAGGAGCGCTGGAATGCGGTACCATAATATCACAAAAGATGACATGCTGAACGGTGATGGCCTGCGGGTCGTGCTTTGGTTGGCCGGCTGCTCCCACCATTGCAAAGGATGTCAAAATCCCGTGACATGGGATCCGGAGGGGGGGATTCCCTTTGATGGCCAGGCCAGATGGGAGCTGGAGGAACAGCTGGGAAAGGATTATATCGACGGCATTACCTTTTCCGGCGGGGATCCTCTCTATGAGGGGAACCGGGAGGATGTGACGAGACTGGCTCGAGAGATTCGCAGAAAATATCCTGACAAATCCATCTGGCTCTATACCGGATATCGCTGGGAAGAGATTCGGGATTTGGAGATCATGAAATATATCGATGTGGTGGTGGATGGCAGATTCATCCTGGAGGAGCGGGATGTGACTCTGGAATGGAAGGGAAGCGCCAACCAGAGAGTAATTGATGTGCCAAAGACCAGGCAGCTGGGGCAGATCGTCCTGCATGCCTGAATCATCGGAAGGCAGGAATTTGCATGAAAAAGGAAAGGGATACAATCATGGAAAGTATTAAAATACAGTATCTGGATGACTCCATAGAGAGACTTTGCTACATTGACGGGAAATCAGATTGGATTGATCTGCGGGCGGCTCAGGAGGTTAGCCTGAAGACAGGGGAATTCCAGTTGATTCACCTGGGGGTCGCTATGCAGCTGCCGACCGGTTATGAGGCTCATATTGTGCCCAGAAGCAGCACCTTCAAGAATTTTGGCATCATTCAGGTGAATCACATGGGAGTGATCGATGAGAGCTATTGCGGGCCGGAGGATTGGTGGTATATGCCGGTCTATGCCCTGCGGGATACCCAGATCCACAAAAATGACCGGATCTGCCAATTCCGGCTGATGAGGCACCAGCCGGAAATCGTATTTGAAGAGGGCCAGCTTCAAGGAGCTAACCGAGGCGGCTTTGGCAGTACCGGGGTGAGATAAGGGAAGCTTAATTCTTCTCTTCGGAAGCGCGGAATTGAGCCTCGTCCAGAATCTCATCAAAGGCATCCGCAGCTATCTCATATTCCTCATCGGATTCGATATTTTCCAGATTGGGGTTTCCATGTTCATCCTCGTAATAACGATAGAGATAGACTTCCCCGTCGCTGTTCTGACCATTCTCATCCAGGGGCAGAAGAGCAATATAATGCTTGTCCCCGGCCGGGAAAATGTTGACAACGGCACAGGTTACATCGGTATCATCATTGAGGGTCAAAGTTACGGTAGGATGACTCAGATCTACATTGCCACCACAGGAGCCGCCACAGTCCCCGCCGCAATCTCCGCCGCAGGAGCTGCAGTCCCCGCAGGAGCCGCTATTATTCCATTCTTCCATCATAATGTGCTATAATCTCCTTCCAAAAGCTAAGTTGGTATCATTTTACCAGATGGAAGTCTGAAATACAAGAATACTTTGTGGGAAAATAAGGTTTGAAATTGTCGCTTTTGGGTGTATAATAAGTGAAGTTCGAGCAATCGTGTCTTGCTTTGTCGGGACGGAATATAGGAGGATGAGGATTATGCAGAAGAAAGACATTGACTGGGGCAGTCTGGGATTTGCTTATATGCAGACAGATCAGCGCTATGTATCCAATTATAAGGATGGAGCATGGGATGATGGCATCATGACAGAGGACGCCACCGTTGCCATCAGCGAATGTGCAGGCGTTTTGCAATATTCTCAGTCATGCTTTGAAGGTTTGAAGGCTTATACCACAGAGGACGGACGCCTGGTGACCTTCCGGCCGGATCTGAATGCGCAGCGGATGGAGGAGTCCGCCCGCAGGCTGCAGATGCCGGTATTTCCCCAGGAAAGATTCCTGGATGCGGTAGACCGGCTGGTGGCTGCCAATGCGGCTTATGTGCCTCCCTATGGTTCCGGCGCGACCCTCTATATTCGCCCCTTTATGTTTGGCAGCAATCCGGTGATTGGAGTAAAGCCTGCGGATGAATATCAATTCCGCATGTTCTGCACCCCGGTGGGCCCCTATTTCAAGGGCGGCGCCAAGCCTATTACCATCCGGGTCTGTGACTATGATCGGGCTGCCCCCCACGGGACAGGCCATATCAAGGCTGGGTTGAATTATGCCATGAGTCTGTATGCCATTACCGAGGCTCATGCAGAGGGCTTTGATGAGAATATGTATCTGGATGCGGCTACCCGCACCAAGGTGGAGGAGACCGGCGGTGCCAACTTCCTCTTTGTTACCAAGGATAACAAGGTGGTGACCCCCAAGTCCAATTCCATTCTTCCCTCCATCACCCGGCGTTCCCTGATGCAGGTGGCGGAGCAATACCTGGGTCTGGAAGTGGAGGAGCGAGAGGTCTTCTTCCAGGAGGTTGCGGATTTCGCAGAGTGCGGACTGTGCGGTACGGCTGCCGTGATATCTCCGGTAGGTAAGGTAAATGACCATGGCAAAGAAATCTGCTTCCCCAGCGGCATGGAGAAGATGGGTCCCATTACCCAGAAGCTCTATGATACCCTGACCGGCATCCAGATGGGCAGGATTGAAGCTCCCGAGGGTTGGATCCGGGAGATTCACGTGGGATAAGCACCTGCTGGGGTGCCTAGCACGGAACAATCCGTGTAACCAGAGGTTTGGTTGTTTTGACAGACAAACTAACCTTTCGCTATAGGAAATGTGGCGCAGTTGTGAGGACTGCGCCTTTTTTGTCAGGGTATGACAGGGATGGAGGAAAAGCCTTATGGATCAGAATCAAACCCCTTTATTAGATGCCATCCGAGACTTTCAGGAGAAAAAGCCTGCTTTTTTCCGGATTCCGGCCCATCGTTTTCAGCATGGGATCAGTAGCCGCCTACAGGATTTGATGGGGGAGAAGGTATTTCGCTGTGATTTGACAGAAGCGGAAGGGTTAGACGACCTCCACCATCCGGAGGGGGCAATTCTGCAGGCTCAGCTCCTGGCGGCAGACCTGTACGGGGCAGACAGAAGCTGGTTTCTGATCAACGGAACCACTTGTGGCAATGAAGCCATGATTTTGGCAGCTGCAGGACCCGGAGAAAAGATCATTCTTCCCAGAAATGCTCATAAATCCGTCCTGATGGGCCTGATCCTCAGCGGAGCCAGCCCGGTATGGATGATGCCGGAATATCTGGAAAACTGGGGCCTGACCGGTCGAATTCTACCTGAAACCCTGGAGGCAGCCTTTCAGAGAGAACCAAAGGCCAAGGCAGCCCTGGTGGTAAGCCCCACCTATTATGGCATTTGCAGTAATCTAAAGCAAATGGCAGACATTTGCCATGCCAAGGGTGCCATACTTCTGGTGGATGAAGCCCATGGC
>CAVJHW010000119.1:0-7890 GCA_963649395.1 Coriobacteriaceae bacterium
TAGCACGGAACAATCCGTGTAACCAGAGGTTTGGGTGTTTTGACACCCAAACCAACTTTAGTAAGTGAGTGATAGGAGGATGTATTATGAAAAAAAGAATGAAACAGCTTACCGCAGTAGTTTGTGCTTCCGCAATGGCCGCATCTATGGTTGCCTGTGGCGGTTCTGACAGCAAGTCGTCATCCGCCTCCTCGGAATCTGCTTCCGCAGCTTCCTCCTCGGCTTCCTCTTCTTCCTCGTCGGCCGCCAGTGCTTCTTCCTCTGAGAAGGACAATGTCATGAGCAATGAGGAAATCATCAAGAAGGCCTCTGAGGATGGCAAGGTTGGCAACTGGGGCTTGGGAAATGAGTATGAGATCAAGGCTTTGCTGACCAAGTATGGTCTGCCTACCGATTATCTGAGCCAGGCTTTTGATATGGACGGTTTCGATGATGATTCCATTACCCTGGCTTCTGCCATGACCTACAATGAGCTGGGTCTGGTAGTCAATGACTATGACGGCGGCTATGGCTATGGGGACAGCGTAGGCACCATCGATATGAATGACGAGGGGGTAGCTATGCTGGAGGATTGCCTCTTCACCACCAAGGAGTTTGCGGAGAAATATCCCGAGACGGTGAAGGCCTTCATTTACGCCTCCTACAAGGGCTGGAAGTATGCCTGTGAGAACCCGGAGGAGGCAGCTGAGATCGTATACGATAATGGTTCCTCCGTATCTCCGGATCATCAGGCTTACATGGCTAGTGAGGTAAAGAAGCTGTGTGAGACGGATATGGATGGCAACACGGTAACCGAATATGGAAAGATGAACGATGAGGCGCTGCAGCAGACCCTGGAGCTGACCCAGGAATATATCACCCTGGACGATTCCGCGGCGGCAGATAAGCTCAAGACCATCACCCTGGATGATTTCCGTGATTCCTCTTATTATGATGAGGCAGAGGCTTCCGATGGAACCTTCTCACCGGAGAAGACCGACGTGAAGATCCAGCTGAAATGGTTGCCCCAGGCACAGTTCATGGGTTATTATGTAGCTAAGGACAAGGGCTATTATGAGGATGCAGGCTTCACAAGCGTTGAGATCGTATCCGGCGGCGGTGATATCGGTGAAACCACAGCGGTAAACAACGGAACCGTTGATTTTGGTACCACTTGGGTAGCTAACTTGGTAGCAGCTAACGCAGGCGGCATGAATCTGCTGGAGGTAGGTCAGACCTTCCAGAGATCAGGCCTGGATCTGGTTTACAAGTATTCAAACTTCCAGAAATAAACAGGGAAAGCCCCGGGAGCACGTAGTGCGGAGCAGCTGGCTTTCCAGTGTAGTAGTAGGGAGGCAGCGCCCAGCGTAGGAGTACCTTGAAAGCCAGCTGCCGCAGGAAGAAAGGAAGCGTGACATATGGATTTGTTGATAAAAAATGGAACCCTGGTGACGGCCAAGGAGCAATTTCAGGCTGACCTGGCTGTCAAGGATGGTAAAATTGTGGCGATAGGAAAGGATCTGGAGCTTCCAGCGGATCAGGTGGTGGATGCCAGTGGGAAGCTGGTGCTTCCGGGAGCCCTGGATGCCCATACCCATCTGGCCATGCCCTTTGGCGGCACAGTTTCTGCCGACGACTATATGACAGGAACCCGGGCGGCAGCCTGCGGCGGGGTCACAACGGTCTTCGACTATCCGGTACAGCATACCGGGGATACCATTCTGGGTCTGGTTAATTCCAAAAAGGCCATTTGCGAAAAGGATGCCTGCGTGGATTATGCCTTCCATTGCTGCATCACTGACCTGAACGGGGGTGCTATCCTGGAGGAAATGGAGGAGGCCGTGAAGGAGGGAATTACCAGCTTCAAGTGCTTCCTGGTCTACAAGAAGGAACACATGATGGTGGATGACGGCACCCTGGCCCGCTTGCTTCTGCGGGCCAAGGAACTGGGAGCCATGATCAACGTACATGCGGAAAATCCGGACTTGATCGATCTTCGGACGGAACAATATCTCAAGGAAGGCAAAACCAGTGCCTGGTACCACTACATGAGCCGACCGGAATTCGTAGAGGCAGAGGCAGACAAGCGAACCGTCCACTGGGCCAGTCACCTGGATGCCCCAGTTTACCTGGTACATATGGCAGATAAGGAGGGTCTGGAGGCCTGTATCAAGGCCAAGGAAGAGGGCCATGAGGTTTATATAGAGACCTGTCCCCAGTATCTGGAATTCACCTGCGATGTATACCGAAGAGAGGACGGCAGAAACTTTGTCTGCTCCCCGCCTATGAAGGGAGAGGAGAGCAGACAGGCTCTGTGGCAGGCTCTGAAGGCGGGCTTTATCGATACGGTGGCTACCGACCATTGCCCCTTCCAAAGCTATGAAAAGGATTGGGGCAAGGATGATTATACCAAGATCCCCAACGGCTGCGCCGGGGTGGAGAACCTCTATCCCTACCTGCTAAGCGCCGCCAACGAAGGAAAGATTTCCTTCCAGCGGGCTGTGGAGGTCTGCTCCACGAATCCCGCCAGGATCTTTGGCTGTACCAACAAGGGTTCTCTGGCCGTAGGCAAGGATGCGGATATTGTCATTTATGATCCCAGCCAGGAATTTACCGTTAGCGTCAACAACATGCATTCCGCTTACGATCATACCATTTGGGAGGGCTGCAAGCTCCATGGATATCCGGTTCAGACCTATCTGCGAGGCCAGCTGGTCTATGACCATGGCAACTTTACCGGCAAGCCTGGCATGGGACGCTTCGTGAAGCGGGAACCCAGAAAGTAAACCCCCATGCTGCACGCTGTCCCGCACCACTACGAAGGAAAGCCAGCTGCTGCCACAAGAGAAGAAGGAGGGCGAGAAAAGATGGATAGAAAGATGCTGATACGAACCCAGACAGGGAATTGTCTCTTGTGTCAGGATGCTCCCTGCACAAGTGCTTGTTCCAGGGGGCTGCCGGTGGATCGGATCCTACGTGCCCTCCGATTTGAGAATCTCTGGGGGGCCGGGGAACTCCTGCTGAACCAGGCTTCCCATGATGCCTGTGCCCGATGTGAAGACCCAGCCTGCGAAAAGAGTTGTCTTCGGGCCAGGCTGGACCAGGCGGTGGAGATTCCGGCGGTATTGCAGGCCTTAGCGGAAGAAGTAAGAAGAGACAAAGCAAGAGACAAAGCGACGGAAGGGATGACAGAGGAAGCCCAGGAGGGGATGACAGAGGAAGCCCAGGAGGGGATGACAGGAGGAGCCCCGGAAGGGGGAGAAGAAGGCTCCCCGGAAGGGAGGGAGCCGGGACTTGGGAGGTCATCTGTGGATCTGTCCTTGGATTTCTGCGGTGTCCATTGCGAGAATCCCTTCTTCCTGTCCTCCTCTGTAGTAGGCAGCAATTATGAGATGGTGGCCAAGGCCTTCGACTTGGGCTGGGCCGGGGTAGCCTTCAAGACCATCGGACTCTTCGTCCCGGAGGAGGTATCCCCCCGTTTTGCGGCTTTGGAAAAGGAAAATACCCCCTTTGTGGGTTTTAAGAATATTGAGCAGATTTCCGACCATACCCTGGAGGAGAATCTGGGATATCTGAAGAAATTAAAGGAAAATTACCCCACCAAGATCCTGATTGCCTCTATCATGGGGCGAAATGAGGAGGAATGGACCAGGCTGGCGGCCTTGATGGAGGAAGCGGGAGCAGACATCATCGAATGCAATTTCTCCTGCCCCCATATGAACGGAGCAGGTCTGGGCAGTGATGTGGGGACCAATCCGGAGTTGGTGGCGGCATATACCAGAGCTACGAAGAAGGGAACCAGGCTTCCGGTCCTGGCGAAGATGACCCCCAATATCACCAACATGGAACTCCCGGCTAAGGCAGCTGTGGAGGCAGGAGCAGACGGCCTGGCGGCCATTAATACTATCAAGAGTATTATGAATGTCAATCTCCGGACCTTTGTGTCGGAACCGGCAGTGGAAGAGCTCTCCGAGGTGGGAGGATATTCCGGCAAAGCCGTGAAGCCCATAGCCCTGCGCTTTATCCATGATATGAAAGCCGATCCGGAGCTGGCGGAGGTACCCGTCAGCGGCATGGGAGGCATAGAGACTTGGAAGGATGCGGCAGAGTTCCTGGCCATGGGCTGCGGGACGGTCCAGGTGACGACCGCCGTCATGCAATATGGTTACCGTATTGTGGAAGACATGATCAGCGGTTTGAGGGCCTACCTGACCCAACAGGGATATAGCTCTGTGGAGGAGCTGGTGGGCAAAGCCCTGCCCCATGTCACCACGGCCAATGGCCTGAACCGTCATTCCATCTGCTATCCCAGATTTGACCGCCAGCGGTGCGTGGGCTGCGGCAGATGCTATATCTCCTGTTATGACGGCGGCCATCAGGCCTTGCGCATGGATCCCCTCAAGAGGCAGCCCATGATGGATGGTAAGAAATGTGTAGGCTGTCACCTCTGCATTACCGTCTGTCCGGCAGAAGCCATCCGTCCGGGCACCAGAGTAGAGCGAAAAACGTTGGAATCATAGAGATGGAAAGGAACGTGATACATATGTTGTATACCTGTAGTGAAGAACGGATGGAAGACAAGATCAAGACCTTTAGCCAATTCGGTGATGCCGGACATGGAGGAATTACCCGTTATTCTCTGTCCCCGGAGGCCATTCAGGCCCGGAAGGAATTCCGCAGACGGATGGAGGCCATCGGAGCCCTGATTGAGATTGATGATGTGGCCAACATGTATGCCACCCTCCCCGGCAGCGACCCCGAGGCCAAGCGTATTGTCATGGCTTCCCATTGCGATTCCGTGAAAAATGGGGGCAACTATGACGGTATTCTGGGGGTTATGTCTGCTATGGAGGTGCTGGAGACGGTAGCGGAGAAGAAGATTCCCCACAAGCACCCCCTGACCGCTATGATCTGGACCAATGAGGAGGGCTCCCTCTATCCACCGGCCATGATGTGCTCCGGCATTGTCTGCTACGATTACCTGCCGGAGGATATCCGATGCAAGTTCCAATATGAGGATATGATGAACTCTAAGAGCATCCTGGACCATGAAAGCACCTTCGGTCAGGCTCTGGACAAATCAGGCTTCAAGGGAGACAAGAAGTATCGTCTGTCCCCGGACAAGTACCAATGCTATTTTGAGACTCACATTGAGCAGGGTCCCATCCTGGAGGATAATGGCAAAGATATCGGAGTGGTAGATTGTGTTTTGGGTATGTTCAATTACCGTCTGAAATTCTACGGTCAGACCACCCATGCAGGTACCTTCCCCATGCCCAAGCGAAGAGATGCCTTCTATGCCGCAGCTCAGGCTCTGTGCTATCTTCATGAGGAGATCGATAAGCTGGGTTATACCGACCTGGTATATACCACCGGTGAGGTAGTATGTCACCCCTGTGTCCATACCTGTGTGCCGGACTTCTTTGATTTTTCCTTTGATGCCCGTCATGAGGACGCAGACAAGCTGGACAAGGTTCTGGCCATTGTGAAGAGCTGTCAGGACAAGACCTGGGCGGGCTGCACCTGCAAGGTGGAGAAGGCCTGGAATCGGGATACGGTATACTGGAACAAGGAGCTGGTGGGCTATGTCAAGGAAGCGGCAGAGGAATGCGGTATTTCCCACCAATATATCCATTCCGGCGCCGGTCATGATGCCCAGTTCGCAGCCTATATGCTGCCGGCTACCATGATCTTTGTACAGTCCAAGGATGGTCTCTCTCATTGCGAGCCGGAATTCTCCTCCGTCAAGCATTGTACAGAGGGGGCAACGGTGATGCTGAATGCAGTTTTGAAGGCGGATGAAGGAGGAAAGGAATGGAGCCCTATGTAATTACCATAGCCAGAGGCTTTGGCAGCGGGGGGAAGGAGATCGCCACGAAATTGAGCCAGCGCCTGCATATTCCCTGCTATGAACGTCAGCTCATTACCATGGCCTCCAAAATCAGCGGGATCGATGAAAGTCTCTTTGTAGAGACGGATGAGCGGCTCCGGGGCAGCTATCTGGCCAAGGCTCTGCGGGGTGTCCCCTATCAATATACGGTAGAACCTACGGAAAAGGGCTTTATCGCAGACAATAACCTGTTTCATATCATGGCTAAGGTGATCCGGGAGGTGGCCAAGGTCCAATCCTGTGTCATCATCGGCAAATGCGCCGATTACCTCCTGAAGGATTATCCCAATGTGGTCAGCGTCTATATCGAAGCGCCCCGCAAACAATGTCTGGAATCCATTATGGGCAAGATGCTGGTGACAGAGAAGGAAGCCACCCGGATGATCGAGAAAACAGATAAATATCGTGCCCAATATTACAAATATTACACAGGGGGCGGCTACTGGACCAATCCTATTAATTATGATATGACCCTGAACAGCGCCCGGGTGGGCCGAGATCGCTGCGTGGATGTCATCGAGGACTATGTCAAGAGGAAAATGAGTCTGTAGAGGTAAGGGACAGGCTTGTGAAGGGAGGGAACCCTTATGGCGATCACCCTGCAGAGATTGTGTGAAAAGGCGAATTATCTGTATGGCATGCGCGTGCTGGCGGGGGAGAAGGGAATGGACAATATTGTCCAATGGGTGCATGAGGTGGAGGACGTGGAAACCGGCAGCTTTCTTCACGGAAATGAGCTGGTATTTACCACCGGCATCGCCCAGCAGGGCAGCGATTGGCTGATTCCCTTTGCCCAGGAACTGATCAAGCAGGGGGCCAGCGGCCTGGTGGTCAACTCCGGTCCCTATCTCCAGGGCGCCCCCAGGGAATTGGTGGATTTCTGCAATCAGCAGAGTTTTCCCCTGATGGATATCCCCTGGAAGACCCGCTTGGTGGATATCACCCGGGACTTTTGCAACCAGATTATCCAAAGCGACCAGGAAGAAGCCGATGTGGGAACTACCTTCAAGAATCTGATCCACTATCCTGAGGAGGAAGAGAAATACCTTCCGGTGCTGGAAAGCCATGATTTTGACCTGAAGGGGAACTACCGCCTGGTGGAGATCGGCCTGGAGGGCTCCTCCGACCGGATCTCCGCAGGGCTGCAGAAAACCCGTCAGCAGGTCATTCGAGACCTCTATCGTTCCAGGAATCAGGCTGCATTTTTCGAGACCAAGGACAGCCTCTTCTGTATCTTGGAGAATTTCAACGAGCAGGAAACGGAGGAATTGGTTCGCCATGTCCAGGAGGATATGGGCAGCCTGGAGGGGGAACTTAGCTTCTATTTTGCAGTGGGACCGGGCAAATGCTCTCTGACCAGCCTGGCTACCGGCTACCGGCGGACCACTGCCACCATGCAAATGGCCAAGAAGACCAAGACCCATCTTCTCTTCTACGACCGCCTGGGGCTCAACAAAATCCTCATCTCCGTGGATGATCCCGAGATCCTCCGGGAATACTATCAGGACACCCTGGGGCGTCTGGAGGCCTACGACAGAGACAACGGAACCGCTTATCTGACCCTCCTGCACCGCTATCTGGTCAATGACGGAAGCGTCCAGAAGGTGGCGGACGAGCTCTTCGTCCACCGAAATACCATCAACTACCAGCTGGGCAAGATCCGTAAGATCCTGGATATGGACTTCTCGGGCATGGAGGATCGCTTTCGGCTGATGATGGCCTTTCAGATTTGGGATATCCTGTGAGCTGGGATTTAGAAAGCTCCGGACATTTGGATCTATCTCTGGACACTTAGATCTGTCTCCGGACATTTGGAGATGTCACCGGACACTTGGATCTATCTCCGGACGGGAGGGGCCGGGGGTGGGCAGGGGCCCAGTCCGGCAGGCTGGGCTTCAGCTTGAAGAAATACTAACCGGCCATCGGCTACTACAGAAGGGCACCGGGCAAACTCAGCCGAAAGCTGGATGCTTTCGCCTTCGGTTGCCCTTTCCGCCCGTGCTTGAGGCACGGGCTCCAGC
>CAVJHW010000120.1:0-7889 GCA_963649395.1 Coriobacteriaceae bacterium
AACCGATAACCTGCTGATTACAAATCAGCTGCTCTGCCAATTGAGCCACATCGGCATATTGACTACTGAGCCAGCAACAGATTTATACTACCATATTCAGGTTGTTTTTGCAAGTGGTTTATCCGTATTTTCGCAACTTTGGTTACAGTGTCAAAAGCCCCTCAATGAGGGTGAAGTGGGGCGAAAGCCCCGTGAGAACCCGAATTGAGGGAGGGTGCTGTGTGCCAGTCGTTGCGGAGCTTCCTGCGGAAGCGTTCTTAGATGCTCCTGTTGAGGTGCCGGTAGGCCTACCTGTCGGTGTCACAGTTGGAGTAGCAGTCGGCTCAGCAGTCGGTTCAGCAGCTGGCTTTCATGCGTAGTGGTGCGGGACAATGCCCTGCATGGGGGTTTCCTCTCAGAACACTGCCATCAGAAGATCCCATGTTTGACCTGGATGCGGTTGAGCTTCTCCCCGATGGGCTTCACGGTCAGCATGAGAAATACTACATTGGAAACCATGTAGGTGATGGTATAGGGCAAGGCCGTGCTAAGAGCCAGCAGGTAGCGTTCCCAGTTGAACCCATCGATGAGGCTGAGAACGGTCCAAATGTCCATGATGCCGGAATACAGGATTCCTGCCAGCAGGCCCCAGATAGCCAGGGGCAGACGCTTCCGCAGGATCCAGCGCAGACCCGGCAGACCGGAGATCAGACCGGTAATTCCATAGGTCAGCATCTGGAAGGGGGTCCAGGGACCCTGGCCGAAGAAAATGTTGGATACCACCGCTGCCAGGGAACCCACCAGGAAGCCAGCCTCCGGTCCCATGTAGATGCCGGTGAGAATGACAATAGCGGAGACCGGCTTGAAGGCCGGAACGGCAGCGAAAATCAGACGGCCCAGCACTGCCATCGCCACCATCACGGCAATCATAACCATGCGGCGGATGCTGCCCTCCCTTTTCTCATAGGTGAAATAGAAGGGGACGCAGGCCAGGAAGGCGATCATGACCGACACGATGTTGTATTTGCGATCCGCCAGCAGGCGGATGCCCAGGAGAATCAGGCAGATGGCTCCGGCTACCAGGATCAGCCAGCCCACCAGACGATGCAGATCATAGGGGGCGGATACCTCCATGGCCTCCTGCAGATTCCTATTGTAGCCCTGCTCTTCCTCTCGCCCATATCCCTCCTGCTTCCCGGAGGTCGTCCCTTCCCTTCTATCCTTTCTCTTCTCTTTTTCCTTGTGGTCTCTCATACGCTGACCCCTTTCGCACTTGGCATGCCTGTGCTTTCGTCTGGGTTTTTCTCAGCCTGGCATTTCCTGTCTGTATTACCCTCCTCCAGACATTCCCCGTTCCGACACCTTTCCTTGGCACTTTCCCCGGAGGAAGTCCGTCTTCCGTTTTGCTTGCAAAGGCGAATGACATCCTCACAGGTCACCGCATTGTCATATTGGTTCCGGGAAATCCGGTTGGCAGCCGTGGTATAATAATTATTGCTGCAGAAGAAGTCCTCCGGCGGATCCAAAGAGGTGATGGCATGGTCGAAGAAGAGGCCGCATCGATCCGATACCTCAGCGGCAAACTCCACATCATGGGTTACCATCAGGATGGCCATTCCCTTTTGCTTCAGATCCCTCATCAGGCCCTGCAGCTGCAGCTTGAACCAGGCATCAATCCCCTTGGTAGGCTCATCCAGCAGCAGAAAACGGGGCTCCAGCAGCAAAACCTTGCCGATGGCGGCCTTTTGCTGCTCCCCTCCACTCAGGTCATAGGGGTGACGATCCAGCAAATGAGTGATGCCCAGAAGCTCTGCCGTCTGGGCGATTTTCCTCTTCATCTCCTCCTGGCTGCAGCCCATAACCTTGCGGATTTCCTCATAATCCTCCCGCACCGTCATCCGCAGGAAAACCGTCTGGGGATTTTGGGGCAGGAGAGCCAGCTTGCGCACATAGAGGTCTTTGCCGGAATATTTCTGGATTCTTTTGCCAAATATCTCAATCTTGCCCCGGTAGGGCTTATTGGTGCCGGAAACCACGCTCAGCAGGGTGGTTTTGCCGGATCCGTTGCCTCCCAACAGGCTGACAATCTCCCCCTCGTGCACCGTCAAAGCCACCGATTCCAGCACATCCGGCAGATCCTTGCCATAGCGGAAGCAAATATCCTTCATCCGCATGGCGATGGGCTGCTTGTCCTGAGATTTTTCTTTCGGAACTGCCGACTGACTGACAGCCCCTCCTCCCTGTGCGGTAGTAGAAGCTGATGCGGAATCCTGCCCAAATGCTGTGTTCCCCCGTTCTATGCGGCGAATGTCATTCCTGTAATTCTCCTCCAGGAAATTCCTTCCGTCCCGCACCGTCAGGGGACATTGGGCATCTGTCGCATCCAGGCCCTGATAGATACGCAGGGCGCTGGGAAGGCCCAGCAGCATCTTGTGGCTGCTGTCCAGGCGTTTCAGATCCCGACCGGCCTCCCTGGGAGGCTCCATCAGCAGCATATGCCCCTTATTCATGATAAAGACCCGGTCTGCCACCGGAAATACATCCTCCAGCCGGTGCTCTGTGATCAGGATAGTCAATCCCAGCTCCTTGTTGATCTTGACCAGGGTGTTGATGAAATCCGAGGCCGCTATGGGATCCAGCTGGCTGGTGGGCTCATCCAGGATCAGGAGCTTGGGCTGCATGGCCATGATGGAGGCCAGATTCAGGAGCTGCTTTTGCCCTCCCGACAGCTCCGTGGTCTTCTTGCGAAACCAATCGTCAATCCCGAAGAAGCAAGCCATCTCCGCCACCCGCCGCCGGATCACCGGGGTGGGAACCCCCATATTTTCCAGACCAAAGGCCAGCTCATGCCAAACCTTGTCTGTCACCGTCTGATTCTCCGGATTCTGCAGCACATAGCCTATCTCACAGGCCGCCTCCCGGTCCGTCAGCTCCTCCTGGAGGATCCCCCGAAACCATATCTTCCCCTTTTTCTGGCCGGTGGGAGCCAATTCTCGCTTCAAAAGCTTCAGAAGCGTCGTCTTTCCACAGCCTGACTCCCCACATATCACGATAAATTCTCCCGCCTGGACAGAAAAAGACACCTCCTCCAGGGCTGCCTGGATCCGGCTGGTATCCTTTTCCTGCTTGGGATAAGTAAAACTTAGGTCCTCGACCCTCAATAATTCCATCTCGTCCGTCTCCTCATTTCCGGAATCCGCTTCTTTTATTTGCGAATTAATATTTTCGACGTTTGATAACGCCAGGTAATACACTCTCGAAGCTCCAGAATTCCGGGAATGCACATAAACAAAAGCACCAGCAGATACCGCAAAATCGACAGGGTATCCTTGCCGATGTGGGCTACGTAGGGATAATAATAGAAGGAAAAATCTCCCCTTCCAAAGCAGATAAAGATGCTGACTGCCAAGGCCCCCATAACCCCCAGCAGAACCCCATCCCGCTTGTGGAAACGAAACAGGGTAAAATTCGTCCTTCCCGGCAGGCCATAGCCCCTGGCCTTCATGGCATCCGCCGTATCGATGGAATTCTCCATGGACCAGGCCACCAGGCTGTCAAAGACCCGGACCCCGCCCCCCACCTTGTCGGTGATGCTGTCGCTGGCGTAGAGCCCCATGGTCTTCTGGGACTGGCTGATCTTGCGGATCTGCTGCTTGAACAGGGGAATAAAACGAAAAGCCATGGACAAGATCAATCCCAGCTTGGGAATCAGCTTGCCAAAGAGGTAAAGAAACTTATCCGTGGTCAAAATACTGCTATAGCAGCGGCACCAAAGCAAAACCCCTACCACCATCAGAGAAGCCATACTCCCGTAAATAATGGCCTCCAAAGTAATCGGATTATCATTCATGAAGAAGAGAATGGTCTCCCCGTTATGGATGAAGAGGGGATTGGCAATGGACATCAATACAAAGAGCAGGAAGAAAAAGCCCAGCTCTGACAAAAGCTTTCTCCATCCATTCTGGGCGCCATAGAGCAGGAAGCCCCCTGCCAAAGAGGTCAGGATCAGCACCGGATGCATGCTTACCATAGAAAAGCATAGTGCCAATATGTAATAGGTAAATAAAACGATGGGATGATAACTGCCAAATCCGTTCATGAACCCTGCCCTGCCTTCTTACTCTTATTCTCAGACTCTGTGGTCTCGGCCTGCGTGGACTTTTTCTCTGTCCCTGTGCTCTCAGTCCGCGTCTTCGTATCCTGGGTCTCGGCGCTCTTGCTGTCTTCCTTGGCAGACGTCTGTTTCGACTTCTGCTGGGTTCCGGCCATAGAGGTATCCCCCACATCTCTGCCCAGGTCACAGGTATAGACCCAGTCGATGACATCGCCATCCTTCAGCTTATAGGAACTGGCTCCCCGGTTGGGGAAGTCTCCATTCACCTTATACATCCAGCCCGACAGATCCCCACAGGAGAATTCGTAGAGATAATTGATTCCCTTAATGAAGGCCGTGCTGTAGATATTGGAGTCCGCCCCCTGGTAATCCATCTGAATCTCCTTGTAGCGGCAGACTCTCTTGAGAATATCAAAGGCCGTGTCCCCCTTGCGCAGCACGCAGGTAGTCTCCGGCAGGATGACCCCGTCGGAGGGCACATATTTCTCCTCCCGCAGCTGCTTATCCAGCTTCTTCCAATTCTCTTCCTGCAAAAGGGTGTCGCAGCGAATGCTGATGGTCACTGTCTCATCGTCCTCGCCGATGTCCTCTGTATGAGTCAGGTAATACTCCTCTACGGACTGAATCCTGGTGCCCTTCACAAGCACCAGGACCAATACAGCGATGACCGCTATCAAAAGTATATTCTTCTTCATGGCCTGTTCCCGCCTCTATCTTTCTTCACACCTATGTAGTGTAACCGAAAAAGGGATAAATGGCAAGACTCACAGCTTCACTTACAGCAATTCCTTGTATTTTCGGATGTAACTTTTTTTCGCCAAGGTCACCAAAATCATATAAGCCACCAGGATCAGAGCCAGCCAGGCGAAATATATCAGGGGCAGGGGGCTCAATCCCAGGGGCTGGGCCGCTCCGGTAAAGGGCAGGGCAGTCAGCAGGGCAATCCCGGTGAAGGTCAGGAGAGTCACCTGCCAGGAGGCATGACTCTGCAGGAAGGGAATTTTAGGGGTGCGGATCAGATGGATCACCAAGGTCTGGCTCCACATGGACTCCACAAACCAGCCCGTCTGGAAGAGGGCTATAAATAAATCCTGTCCGGCGGCATCCAGCCTGGAATAAGCCCCGCCGCATACCATGGGGCAGATGAGGAAATACATCAGCAGGTAGGTGGCGATATCAAAGATAGAGCTGACCGGCCCTAAGCGAACCATGAACTTTCCGATGGTGGAGGCCTCCCATTTCCGGGGTTTGGACAGGAAATCCTTATCTACATTGTCCCAGGGCACCGCCGTGCAGGAAATATCATAGATCATATTCAGCAAAATCAGCTGAATAGAAGCCATAGGCAGGAAGGGCAGGAAGGCACTGGCGGCCAGAACCGAGAACATATTGCCAAAGTTGGAGGAAGCCGTCATCTTTATATACTTCATCAGATTCGCATAGGTCTTCCTTCCTTCTATAATCCCCTTCTCCAGCACCGTCAGATCCTTCTCCAGCAGGATGACATCCGCGGATTCCCGGGCGATATCTACCGCCGTATCCACGGAGATCCCCACATCGGAGGCCTTCATAGCCGCTGCATCATTGATGCCGTCCCCCATATATCCCACGCTGTGGCCACAGTCCCGCAGGGCTGTCACCACCTTGGCCTTTTCCTCCGGGGAGAGCTTGGCAAAGACCGTGGTATCCTGACAGGCTTTCTTCAGCTCCTCCCCCTCCAGCTGGGCGATATCGGTTCCAAACAGGATCCTGTCCACCGGCAGCCCCACCTGCCGACAAATGCAGGCCGTCACCTTGTCATTGTCTCCCGTCAGGATCTTAACGCCCAGGCCGGAGGCCTGCAGGGCCCGGAGGGCAGAGGCTGTGGTCTCCTTGGGGGGATCCAGGAAGGCCAGATAACCGATCAGAACCATATCCGCCTCATCCTCCCTGGAAAAGGCTCCTACCGGAGCCGGATTGGTCTTCTGAGCCACTCCCAGCACCCGCATGCCCTGCTGGTTCAGGCTATCCACCTTATCCAGCACCAAGGCCCGCATGGAATCCGTCAGCTTGGTAACCCTTCCCTCGTATTCCACGTAGGTGGAGATCCGCAGCATTTCCTCGATAGCTCCCTTGGTAATCATCTGGGTCTTCCCTGTCTGATCCGCCACCACGACGCTCATGCACCGCCTCTCGAAATCAAAGGGAATCTCATCCACCTTATGATAACGCTGCTCCAGATCCAGAATCTGGCCACCCGCAGCCTGGTCACCCAAAGCTTGAGCACCCAAAGCCAGGCCACCCAGAGCTTGGGCACCCGAAGCTTGGCCACCCGGCATCTTAGATTCCCGGGCCTGGATTTCCTGGGCCTGATCCCTTTCATTTCCCAGCTCTCTGGTACGCTGAATGATGGCTATATCCATCAGATTCTTCAGCCCCGTCTGATAATAGCTATTCAAAAAGGCATGGCGCAGCACCCGCAGGTCCTCCCTGCCATTCACATCCAGATGATATTCCAGCACCACCTTATCCTGGGTCAGGGTACCCGTCTTATCGGTACATAGAATATCTATGGAACCCAGATTCTGAATAGAATTCAGATTCTTAATGATAACCTTTTCCTTGGCCATAGCCATGGCCCCCTTGGCCAGGCAGGTGGTGACAATCATGGGCAGCATCTCCGGGGTCAGCCCTACTGCCACGGAAATGGCAAAGAGAGCCGCATCCAGCCAGTCTCTCTTGGTGAATCCATTAACGAAGAGCACCACCGGCACCATGACCAGCATAAAGCGGATCAAAATCCAGGAAACCCCATTGACCCCCTTCTCAAAGGTGGTTTGCACCGGCTTGGTGGTCAGCCGCCTGGCCATCTGACCCAGCATGGTATCATCCCCCACCGCCACCACCAGGGCAGAGGCACTTCCGCTGATGACATTGGTGCCCAGAAACCCCAGGACAGGATTGTCTGCTGTCCTTCCGAAGGTCTCGGAGCCAGCCCCAGCCCCGGCAGACTCCCCTCGCTTCTCTCCGTCTGCTTCTTCCCGGCTACTGTCCTTGCAGGGATAGACCGCCAGCTTCTCCACCGGCTCACTCTCCCCCGTCAGGGCAGACTGGCCGACAAAAAGGTCTTTGGCTGAGAGGATTCTCACATCCGCCGGAATCATATCCCCGGCAGACAGGTGGACAATATCCCCCACCACCAGCTCGTCCAGGGGAATCTCCTCTTTTCCCCTCCCCTGCCGCTCCACGCAGGTGGTGGTCTGAATCATATCATTCAGCCTGGCAGCCGCATTGCCGGAACGGGCTTCCTGGACAAAGCGCAAAACTCCTGAGAAAAGCACCAGGACGGATATAATGATCACTGTGGCGGGGTTCTCTGTCCCCGGGTCAGCAAATATAATATCCGTAAATGCACTCACCAAAGCCAGCACCAGCAGCACCAGGGTAAAGGGATTGATAAAGGCCTGAGCCAGCTGCTTCCAGATAGACTTCTTCCTCCCGTGGGTAATGACATTCTTTCCGTAAATATCCTGAAATTCCTCTGCCTGGTCCTGGGTCAGTCCCCGAGAGTCGGTTCCCAGATATTGAAAAATCGCCTCCGGTGCAAAATTCTGCTGATCCAGCATTTCGAAAAATTCTCTTTTCATGGCCTTCTACCTCGCTTTCCTGTGTCTGACGCCTCTTGGAATCTTTGCTCTGTTTCGACCCGGGTTGATCCATTCAATATCACCTGCCTTTCCTACCCTACCCTGCGGCTGCCGCGCCCGGCAAATATCCGTGCTTCGGTGCACGCAAGCGTGCCCTCAGCCCGGCTGCT
>CAVJHW010000121.1:0-7879 GCA_963649395.1 Coriobacteriaceae bacterium
TATGCGAATCCGTCAACCCGTGACAAATCGAAGGGAGGGTGATGCCAAAGAAAATAATTCATAATCCAACAAGTTTCCCCCAAAACCCCGTGTCGCCGGATGGCGACACTACCGCACACGAAACCGGCTGCTTTGCACTTTCGTGTATTCGCAGCTCCTGCCACGAGAAAGGAAAGGAGAAACAATGGACAGAAAAAGAAACAAGAAGAAACCGCTGTCCTTGCTTCTTGCGATCACTTTGGTGCTGTCTCTTAGCACTACGGTTTTCGCTTCCTGGAATCAGTTCCAGGGCAATGACAGCCACAATGGAATACTTGGAGTTCCGCCCCTTACGACTGAACCGCAAGTTACCCCGGTGGATCTGCCAAATTCTGCCGCATGGAGTGGAATCGATGCGGAAAATCTTATCAGAGATGGTTAGTTACATCTATACGCTCTATAACGGCGGTAATGACGGAGCACGCTTGCAGAAAACCCATTTAATCCAGGGGACATGTGAGTGGAATGTATGCTTAAATGGCAATTCCCTTAATGTTGCTCAACTCTCCACTCCCTACATGGATGGAGAAAACCTTTATGCAGCAACGACACACTACGGCATACTTTCCCCCGATGGAGCTGTGCAATTAGCTGGTGAAACAGTCGAGCCTTCGAACCTTGTGATTCCAACCGGAATTTCTAGCCTAGAGATTTCGGGCTATAATCTCCCCAGCGACTATCGCAGCATGCAGATTGATACCGGCATCAATACGGAAAGTCAGAGACTTTCTGCTTCCGCAGTCATGCAAACCCCCACTGGCTATGATTATGAGCTTGGAGCATCCAGCAGCTGGGGCGGCGAATTTATTATGTATAATACGAATAACTACCGTGTCCCAGAGGCTAATGGATATAAGCTCATCATTACCTTCCAGAACGATACCGGTAGTCCCTTGCATTCTTCCGGCATTCATCTGCTTATTCCCAGTTGGGAACTGTACAAAGTGAACACTGCAAACGGAGAGAATGTGTCAGTGGCTTATGGTCGCGGTCAGGCCAATTCCCCCATCAGCGCAGACGCAAACAACATTTATTTTGGCATATATGATGGCGACCATTGCTATTATCAGTTCTCCAAAAACGGGGCATCCATCAGCAATCTTGTCCCCTATATCCCTCAGGATACGGAGGCTGATTTCTACAATGCCGGGGCAGCGATTGTTTCCGTCAATGGCATCAGCTATGCAGTGTTTGGATGTGACAATGGCAAGCTTTACGTGCGCCCCACAAGCGATTTCCGTTTTGGATCCGGAAATATTATAACCCTTACGAGTAACACGGGTTATCCCACCGGTCCGGTTCGTTCCTCTATCGTGGTTTCGGGGGAAAGCGTCTATTTCTCCAGTAAGGGAGAAAATGTAGGTCTTGTCTGGCGCATTCCCCTTGCAGAGCTTACGTCATCTGCGCCTGAGGCCACTAGCAATTATGTAAAGGAGGCTGAGAATTCAACATCTACTCCCGTAATTTCAGAAAGTGGAATTCTCTATGTTGGCACCAGTTATTTTGATGACCACTTTCAAGGACATGGCACTGTGTATGCATATCATGCAGATACGTTAGAGAACATTACTGCAGTTTACGAAGGCGATGCGGTGCAGGCAAGCCCGATTGTATATAACGAAGACGGTGGTCGGCTCACAACGGACTATGTATACTTTACTACAAATTCCGCAGCAGGCGCAGGATTTTGTTGCTCTCTGAGTCGAGATAGAGAGACAGGGGCTTTTGCGGTCGAACAGCAATGGCGCTGCAACGGAACAAGCACGAATCGCAATTCCTTACAGGGATTTTCAGCCGACCAAGCTACCCTTGTTTATGGAGACGATGGAAATAGGCTCTATATTATGCGTTGATTCGCTTGCTTCGCATAGCAAAACTACATGCTGCATGTTGTTCAGCCCTACAATTTAAGCATTTTGATCATTCCAGGAGGAAGGAGGATAGAAAGGCGGAGAAGGTATAGGATTTCTCCGCCTTCTTACCAAAGTGTGAAAAAATTTTTGAAGAAAACAATATCTTTTTTTCTTGCTTTCGTGCTACTCTTGCCCATATTGCCTGCTACATCGTTTGCCAGAGATTATGTGGTGGGTGATACTGTAGAATTTGATATTACATCAACCAATTCTGAGGCAAAATTCAACCTCTACTTTTCAACGAATAATTATTCCGGGGAAAAATTTCTTTATGATATAGCATCGGCAACAGAGGTGACACTTGCCGATTCACCAACAACCTTGACTCTTACCAAGCAGCCAAAAAAAACTCCTACGAAGATACGGTTGAGTGCAGCCCTGACCACTGATACAACAAACCTCCTTTATTGGACAGTTTCAACCGGTGGAAAAAAAGTAAATTATGAAAAAGCAGGGTCGGTCAGTGAGGCGGAGCATGAAGGAAATGCATCTGTTAGTGTAGCTGCTTTTACTAGTAGAGCGGGAACTGGTCAGGAATGGCTTTATGTAACTATTGACGGAGCGGAAATCCCTCCTGACCTATCTGTGCTTGCTGTTTTTTCCAGTACAGCAAGTACTTATAGGTTATCCGCCATCTCTGAGGATAATACCAAGGGAAGCGTAAGTGCGGAAGATCAAGGAGACAACGCATATTTCTTAACCGTAATTCCGGAAGTGGGCTATGCTTTTGATCACTGGGAAATGACCACCGTTGCAGAACCGGCCCATAGTGACTGGCGTATTGCGGAAGAGGTCAATGCAGGCGTTCTGACTGCCTTTTCCCTCGAAGAGCCGTATGTGAAATCTACTGTAACAGTCACAGCGACATCCGACATGCAATTACGTGCTCATTTTCGCCCTTCACAAATGCTATTGCGAGATGCATATATTACCGGAACATCTACTGCGGCTGAAAAAAAATTATATGAAGAGCAGGAAGAATACATCTTTGCTCGGTTAGATTCGGGCGCACCGTCTAAGAAAAGTGTGTCAGTCGGGGATCCGGCGCGACTTTATATGAACTGGTGGGCGGATGCTCCTATTGCAAATTACACAAATGGTACGATAAGCCTGTATGAGGGAAATGAAGCCGAGGGAACTCCCTTATACAGCGTTACAAAACCCCTACGTGAAGGGGGGCCACTTAAGCTAATCTGCGGAAACCCTTTGCAAAAGGAACGGGGATATGTATTTAACCTCTATTTTACCATGCCGGATACAGAGGCGATGACGGTTTCCATCCAGCTGGAGGGGCGCGACCCTATTGTACAGACCTATTCCACTGGTATTACCAAGGAGATTGCCAGACTCCGGGCAGACTATGACACCCTGGAACATCTGAAATATCGCTACTTGATCGACAGTGTCCTGAACAGTGCCGCTGTTGCCGTCGCAAATACTACAGATGCAGCTGAGATCGCTGCCATCATTAGCAGAGCGGAAAATCAGATACAGGCCTATATCAATAGAACAGATACAAGTTATATCGAGGTGTCCTTTCGCAACACTCTGGTCTATGTTCCGGAGGGGATCCAGCAAACCTATGCCTTCTGCGCTGCCCTGGAGCAGGTCTATCCCCGGGAAAAGGGCTTTTGGTATCTGGATTATGCCGGTACCCAGTTTGGCGTATGGCTCAACGGCTACGGGGGACGACTGTTTACGGAATCTGAGTTGGGACCGGATGGGATTGCCCATACAGAGGATGACGGTCCCCTGGAAACTGCCATCACCACCTACAGTAAGACCTGGGAAGAAGGAGATCCTCTGCCCAAAAGCGGAATGGTGCAGGGAAAACAGAAGGGAAGTCTGCAATATGGTGTCAATGGCTTCTATGCGGATTTCGGCATGTCCGGCTGGCTCATCAGCGAGGATGAGCAATTTACTTGGGGTCCGAACGATACGGAAGGCTATGATCCCCTCTACACCCTTCCCCATGTCACAGGAACCTATGACGAGGAGAGGCAACTGGAATGGACCACCATGGTGCTCCACCGGGAGGGTGTGACCCAAGAAGAGATCACCCAGAAGCTGGGGGATACCTCCGACAAGGGGGCAGCCGAGATCTATCCGCTGCTGCGGGAAGCCTACAAGGACAAGCCCTATGCGGCCAGATTGGTCTGGAATTTGCCGACCAATTTTACGGAAAATGCCTATGTACAGGATGCCTATGCCAAGTGCAATGCCCTGACCCTTGGGTCTGACAAGGCAGAGGCTCAGGCGGCTCAGGCGGCCTATGATGCCATTCCCAATACGGATTTTGGCTCAAAGATCTGGCGTACCCACTATTTTGTAAATTATGAGCCCTATAAGACCGCCTATGAGAAGTTGAAATCTTACGATTCCCTTCCTGTGCCCAGCACGGACCCGGATCTGGCCCTGGCCGGGGTCCTTAGTTACCTGAAGGCCAAGGTCACCAATCCCATCGTCGGCTCCGTCAATGGCGAATGGGCTGTATTGGCTCTGGCGCGGGGGGGCGCCCTATCCGAGGAGGCGAAGGCTGCCTATCTGGCCAATCTGGATACGGCTCTTCCAGGGGGAACCAGCATCAATAAGTATACGGATTACCAGCGAGTGACATTGGCCTTGTCCTCCATGGGTATCGATGCCTCCCGATATGGCAGCGCCTCCAGGGATCTGACGGCAGCCTATGGGTCTTACCTTGCCGCGGACCAGCGAAGCCAGGAGGATCAGACCCTGATGGCGGATATTTTCGCCCTGATTGCCCTGAATTCCAAGCCCTACAAGGGGGATCAAAGCAACTATGTCGATGCCCTTTGCCAGGTAGCCTTAACCGGCGGCGGATGGAACTTCGCGGAGGGTGCTACGACAGCCGATGTGGATACCACCGCCATGGCTATCCAGGCCCTGGCTCCCTATTACTCCACCAGCAGCCAAGTAAAGGCCCAGGTGGATGCGGCATTGACTTGGCTGAAGAGGAAGCAGGATACCGCCACCGGAGCCTTCCCGGGCTTTGACGGAAGGGTAAGCACCAGCTCCACCGCCCAGGTGGTCACCGCCCTGTGTGCCCTGGGACAGGATCCCACCGGAACCCAATGGACGGTTGGCAGCGTCAACCCGGTCCAGGGACTGACCCTCTATTATATAGCAGATACCGGCGCCTTTGGGGAAAGCTCCGCCTCGGCAGCCAATCAGCTGGCTACGGAGCAGGCAGCCTATGCCCTGGTGGCCTATCAGCGCTTCCGGGCGGGCAGCAAGAGTCTCTATGACATGAGAGATGCCTTTGGCAGCAGTGGCGAGACCTCAGAGGCGCAGGAACTGGTAGCAGCCGCCAAGCAGGAGATCGAAGCCCTGGGACCGGCAGTCATTTCCATGAAGATGGCCAATAACCAGGAGGAGATCAAGGATTATCTTGGCATTCGCCTTAGTCTGCTGACCACCAAGGGCCCCCATTATGAGATTCAGGTAAAGGATCTTGTCCCTGGGAGGGCAGGCAGCGCGGAAGAGCCGGAGGGCACCAATGGCAGCTTTACAGCCACAGTGACCATCACCCAGGAAGATGTCACAGATACCCTTGACATTTCCGGTATTATCACTGCAACAACCTATGTAGATCCCCAGGCAGACATTACCGTAACCTTCCGGCTGCTGGGGGATGACCATCATGAGATCACCAGCGCTGCGGATATCCACAGCTATCGCTTCAACGCCGAGGAATTGCCTGTCTGGATCGATACGGTAACAGTTACCCTGCCCGGGGGCTCCACCGTAGGGGATGCCTTTCAGAAGGTTTTGGACGAGAAGGGATATACCTATGTAGGGCTGGAGCAGGGATATATCTCCACCATCACCCAGCCCGGGGACGGCATCTCCCTGACCGCCATGGATGACAAGCGGGGGGATTCCGGCTGGATGTACCTGGTGAATGGCAAGTATGCCAATGAAGGCTTGAACAGCTATCTCCTGGCTTCCGGAGATGCCATCACCTGGCATTGGACCGACCAATATAAGATAGAGGAGGGCTCCGAGCAGTGGGGAGCCACCAGCGTAACAACCTATATAGAGAACCTGATCCAGGCCATTGGAACCCTGGATTCCTCCGAGGATTGCAAGGCACGGATCCAGAAGGCCAGAAAGGCTTATGACAAGCTGACTTTGTCAGAAAAGGCCGCTATCAGCAACTACCGAACCCTGGTGGAAGCGGAAGCATGGGCCCAAGGGGCTTATATGGTATCTGCCGCAGAGGGCAGCTCCGCCTCCATTGGCGAGACAGTAACGGCTTCTATTCAGGTGCAGAATCCCAAGGAGGCCACCTACAACTCCTATGCCTTCACTGTCGCCTATGACAAGGACAAGCTCACCTATACCGGCATTAACACGGATGCCACAGTCAAGGAGGAAAATGGCATCCTCACCATCCTGGGCTATGGCAGCGACAAGGCCTGCGGCAGCGACAAACTGGTCCTTAGCTTCACAGGCAAGGCAGTGGGGGAGGCAGAGGTGACAATCACACAGGCCAACATAGACAAGGCCGAGCATGTGGATGCCCAGGACGCTCCGGAGGCCACAATCCTGGAAGCAAGCACCAAGCTTACGGTAAGAGGATACAAGGTGACCCTCTCCGATGACTTCACCGGTGCAGCTACCGTGGATCCGGGCTCTAATTACACCTTCTTTGCCAAGGATCCCCACTATAATTACAGGATCAATGCTAAGATGGGCGGCAGCCCGGCAGTGGTAGGCTATAATGGAGACGGCAGTTATACCATTTGGGAAGTCACCGGCGACCTAGTGATCCATGCCTCCAGCAAGACTCCCAAGACTTATCCGGTAACCCTAGAAGGAACCGGCAAGGGGGACGCGGCTGCAGCTGCTTCCGCTACCTATCTGACCGACTACAGCTTCCGCCTGACCAGGGACGAGGCCTACCTCTATGAGACAGCTGTGACGGTAGGGGGAAAGGCATACTCCCCCACTTTGAGCGAGGACGGCACCACTTATACCATAGCCGGTGTGGATGTGACGGGAGATATCATCATCAACATAAGCAAGGCAGCAAAACCCGTAACCACCACAGAGATTACCTTCACCGGCTCCGGCTCCGGAGACGTGTTGGGGGGAACGATCCAAAGGGCAGAAAATGGCAAGGACTTCAACTTTCTGCTGAAGGCCGACGAAGGCTATGACTACAGTCTGGTCTTAGGGGGCGATCAGCTGATGGCAAATGCCGATGGCAGTTATACCATCCCCGGCTCCCGGCTCACAGGCCAGGCTCTCACCGTGGAGGTGGAGAAAAGAGCTAAGAGTGACCTTGCGGTAGACATCCACGAATATCTCAAGCTGGAGGGCAAGACCATGTGGCTGATTACAGCCGCCGGAACCCTAGCCCAGGGCAAGGTGCTCTCTTACGACGGAGCAGCTATGTTCTGGTCCGAGAAGTACGGGGCTTATTGCTATTTGGTCATCTCCGATCGAGCCCTGGATGAGGTTAAGGAAGAGGCGGCAGGCAAGGTAGCCGAGACCGCGGCAGACAAGGTAAGTATAAGCTACGATTACGACGTAAACGAGACCGGTCTGGTGGACGTCAATGACGCCCAGCTGACCTACAATATGTACAATGCATCCTATGGAAGCTTCGACCAGGTACCCCTCTTGAGGTTCCTGCTGGCGGATGTCAACGGGGACAAGAAGGTAGACACCCTCGACGCTGCCGCCATCATCACCTTCCTGCTTCGTTAAAAGACCCGGCAGGGGAAAGAAGCCCCGCCCATATAGGGCGGGGCTTTCGCCCTGACTCGTTCTGAAAGAAGTGCTTGCATTCGGGGGGAAAATAGGCTATAATAAGCTCTTGTCAGGACAGATCTTCTGACAAGTATGGATGGTTTCCCGAGTGGCCAAAGGGGACAGACTGTAAATCTGCTGGCGATGCC
>CAVJHW010000122.1:0-7849 GCA_963649395.1 Coriobacteriaceae bacterium
GGAAGCTATGCATGGGAGAATCGTCTGGAACATAGGATCTGGACTTATTCCCTGGAGGATGTATGGACTGGTGTACAGGCCGCCTACAGAGAATTGAAGAAGGATGTGAAAATAAAATGGCAGGTCGACCTACATCGAATTGGGGCTATGGGTATCAGCGCCATGATGCATGGATACCTGGTCTTTGATGAAAAGCAGAATCTCCTGGTTCCTTTTCGAACCTGGCGTAACAGCATAACCGGTCCGGCAGCTAGAGAATTGACAGACCTGTTGGAATTTCATATTCCTCAGAGATGGAGTATTGCACATTTGTATCAGGCCATTTTAAATGGGGAAGACCATCTGGGAAAAATAGATTATATGACCACCTTGGCGGGCTATGTCCATTGGAGGTTGACCGGAGAGCGAGTTTTGGGAATCGGCGATGCTTCCGGTATGTTCCCTATAGACGGTTCTTCCAGTGATTATTCTGACCTGATGATGGAGAAGTTTGATCAATTAGCGCAGAAACATGGTTTTTTTCGAAAAATAAGGGATCTCCTGCCCCAGGTGAAGGTGGCAGGAGATCAGGCGGGAAGCCTGACCAGGGAGGGAGCACTGCTGCTGGATCCTACGGGGGAATTGGAAGCGGGATGTCCTGTTTGTCCACCGGAGGGAGATGCAGGGACAGGGATGACAGCTACCAAAAGCGTGGCAGCCCATACCGGAAATATATCGGCAGGAACCTCTGCTTTTGCCATGGTGGTTTTGGATAAGGATCTATCCAAGGTCCATCCGGAGCTTGATATGGTCACAACACCGGATGGGAAGCCGGTGGCCATGTCCCACGCCAATAATTGCACGTCAGATCTCAATGCCTGGGTGGGCATTTTTAAGGAATTCTCAGAAGTCTTAGGTGTAAAACTGGATACAGGGGACTTGTTTCGAATCTTGTATCAGAAAGCGCTGGAAGGAGAGAAGGATTGCGGCGGCCTTTTGGCCTACGGATATTTGTCCGGCGAGCCCATGACAGGGCTGGCGGAGGGACGCCCTTTGCTGGTTCGGATGCCGGGTAGTGCCTTCCATCTGGCCAATCTCATGAGGGTTCACCTCTTCACCGCCCTGGGGGCTTTGAAGATCGGTATGGATATCCTTCGGGAGGAAGAGAAGGTTGCCGTTGAAAGACTTACCGGACATGGAGGCTTATTCAAGACACCGGAGGTAGGTCAGAGAATTATGGCCGCCTGCATGGAGACCCCGGTTGCGGTGAGAGAGACCGCCGGGGAAGGCGGAGCCTGGGGCATTGCCCTGTTAGCACTTTATGCTCTGGATCCCTCAGGGAAAAGCCTGGAGGAATTCCTGGATCAAGTTGTTTTCGCCGAAAGTCAGGACTTCTGTCTGGAACCTGATCCAGAGGATGTAGAGGGATTTCGTCAATTCATGAAGACCTACAGGAAGGGATTGCCTATAGAGCTTGCAGCGGTTCAGACCCTGTCGGCAAAAGAGAAGGGGGAGATTGTAAAATGCTGGAAGAGTTAAAGAAGCAGGTATATGAAGCGAATATGCAGCTTCCCAAGCATAGGCTTGTTACATTTACCTGGGGAAATGTGAGCGGGATCGACCGTTCTTCGGGCATCTTTGCCATCAAACCCAGCGGAGTAGCCTATGAAGATCTGAAGGCGGAGGATATGGTTTTGGTAGATCTGGAGGGTCATGTGGTGGAGGGCATCTACAAGCCTTCCTCAGATACAGCTACCCACGTGGAGCTCTACAAGGCCTTTGATCGGATCGGCGGGCTGGTTCATACCCATTCTCCCTGGGCGACCAGCTGGGCGCAGGCCGGTAGGGGAATTCCCTGCTACGGAACCACCCAGGCAGATTATATGTATGGAGAGATCCCCTGTGCGCCTTGTCTGACGAGGGAAGAGATAGAACATAATTACGAAAAAAACACAGGCCTCATTATCGTTCAGACCTTTCGGAATCTGGATTATGAGGCTATACCAGCCGTCTTATGTAAGAATCATGGTCCCTTCAGCTGGGGCAAGGATGCAAAGGATGCGGTACACAATGCGGTGGTACTGGAAGAGGTCGCTAAAATGGCCGCTCGATGCGAACAGATCAATGCCAGAGTTCAGCCTGCCCCCCAAGAATTGTTAGATAAGCATTATTACAGAAAGCATGGAAGAGATGCTTATTATGGACAGGATCGACCAGGCGCCTGATGGAATATAGCAGCGGGAGCAGTCTATAGGCTAAAAGAAAAGGTATTGCATAGAGATGCGAAAAGTGACAAAATCGTTTTGGGATAAACCCATCCGAACAAAATTGAATATGGTTTTTATGCTGCTCATCGTGCTGCCCTTATGCGTAGTTATGGTGATTGTATCAGCCATGACCAGAAACAGACAGCTGTCGCAGCTGGAGCGAAGCTCTGAGCAATACTTGAAGCAAAGTGCCCAGGGAATATCGAATAGTCTTTCCGGACTGAATCATATTCTCATCTCCAATCTTTGGAATAAAGAGCTCCTGGATTACCTGAATCAGGATCCTGCCTTTCTTTCCTCCCCCGGGGAAAAGAATGCCATCCATTTGCTTCTGCGCAGCATGGGAAATGCCCGTAAGGACATTGAGTGCCTGATCCTGGTCAAGAATTCCGGCGAAAAATTCTCTTATTCCGCCCGGGAATCAGAGGAGGTTTTTTATGGATATTTGGAGCAGGAGTTGCCGGATATGGATTGGCAGTCCGGCATCTTTTGGTCTGGGACGGCCAGCGCAAATGGATATGTGATGGGAGTACGAAAGATCAAGGATTTTGAGTCCCTAAAGGAGGTGGGATTTATCTATGTCTTCCTTCAGGAGGAGACGATCCGTCAATTTTATGAGGATCTGAAAACTGCTCCTGGAAGCTTCTTTCAGGTTTTGGATGCCCAGGGTCAGGTGGTATCCAGCAATCATGAGGCATCCGAGAATCTGGCCAACCTGCAGCTTAGGGAGGGACAAGGGCTACAGCCGGTTCGGGTGGATGGCACAATTTACTATGTACAGGAGACCTACCTCTCAGAGCTGGGTTGGTATATTCGAGAATATACCCCCAAGAAAGAGATCATGCAGGATATCTATCGCCTGCAGATTATCATCAGCTCAGTGTTTCTGATCATCATGGGGACCTTACTGCTGGTAATGAATCGTTTCTCAGAATCCCTGACCATGTCCATCCGTAAGCTGCAGTCCAGTATGCTGGAAGTCAGAAATGAGAATTTCAAGGTGCGGGCTCCGGTCATTCATCAGGATGAAATGGGAGAATTGACAGAGACCTTTAATATGATGACCGGAAGGATTCAGCAGCTGATCGAGGAGGATTACAAAAGCAAGCTTTTGCTAAAGGAAACCGAATTTCGGTTTCTCAGAGCCCAGATCAATCCCCATTTTCTCTATAATACCCTGGATGCCATCAGCTGGAAGGCGGCCATGGGCGGGGACAAGGAGGTCAGTAAGATGGCGGTGGCCCTTGGAAGAATTCTTCGATGGTCCATCTCCAAGACGGATGCTTCTGTATCTTTGGCAGAGGAGACGGAGAATGTAGAGGATTATCTCTCTATCCAGAAGATGCGTTATGGGAATAGTTTGAGCTATGTGATCGCAGTTGGGGAAGCGGAAAGTAGGATGTCAGTGCCTAAAATGATTCTTCAGCCCCTGGTGGAGAATGCCCTGGTACATGGGCTGGAGGAAAAAGAAGGCGATAAGAGGCTTTTGATTACAGCCAAAGAAGAAAAGGATCTTTTGCTGATTTCCATCCGAGATAATGGGGTGGGAATGTCCCAGGAACGGATAGAGGAGGTTTTGGGAGGACGCCTCAAGCAGGAGAAACAGCATGGTGTGGGCTTATACAATGTACATCAAAGGATTCAGATGAGTTACGGAGAGGCCTATGGAATAGAGATCAAGAGCAGGCTGGGAGAGGGGACAGAGATTCTGATTCGGCTGCCGAAGGGAGGGGAATCAGTTGAAGATACGGGTATTAATCGTAGAGGATGAGCCAATTATCCGCATGGGAATCGCAAGTGTCATGCCCTGGGAGGAGCTGGGCTGTGAAAAGCCCCTTCTGGCAGACAATGGAAAGACAGGTCTGCAAAGGGCATTGACAGACAAGCCTCAGCTGGTCATCAGTGACATCCGCATGCCCCAAATGGATGGTCTGGAGATGGCGCGGCAGCTGACAGCTCAATATCCCGGCGTAAAGATTATTTTCCTAACCGGTTATAAGGAATTTGAATATGCCCAGAAAGCAATTTCCTTTGGGGTAAGCGAATATATCCTGAAGCCGGTGGATCAGGAGGAACTCCTGGCAGCGGTGAAGAGGCTGACGGAGCAGATACGCAGTGAGGAGACCTTGGAGGTGGAGCGGGAGAAGCTGGAAAAGCAGGTGCAGGAAAGTCTGCCAATCCTTCGGGACAAGTTCATTTCCTCCCTCCTCTTTGGCAACATGGATTCCGTGGAAAGTATCTATGAAAAGATGGAATATTTCTCTGTGAAGATAGAAGAGTTCGCTGTCTTGGCTCTCGTTCCGGACTCCTTCCATGAACTGGAGCATGGATTTACGGAAAGTGACATCCTGCTTCTGCTTTTTATGATCCAGGAACAGGTGAAGAATCTCCTGTCAGAGTACCAATACTCCGCTATCACCTTTCAGCATGAAAAGGTGCTTTATGCCATTTTAAGTTCAGAACAAAAGAAGCTGAGCGGAAGCGGACTATTAGAGTATGGAAATGCCTTGGGAAACAGGGTGAAGGAAAAGGGACGTTTTTCCCTCTCTGTCGGTATTAGTCACATCCACCAAGGAGCAGTTTCTCTGCGCCGGGCCCGCCGGGAAGCCGATCAGTGTGCCGGGCAAAGCTATTATTTTGGAGCAGGCAGTGTGGTATATTATGATGACATGAAGGTCGCGGCTCCCTCAGAGTCGAAGGAAGAAGAGCCGGAAATGGAACCCTTCTTTCAGTCCCTGCGTCAGGGAAGCGGAGTTCGACAAGCTATGGAGGAGCTTCGCCGACAGCTGCAGAAGCTATCCTCAGTTGGAGCCGTCAAAAGTATGACGGCAGAGTTGATTTCCGGTGGCTTTCGGCAGCTGATGGGGGAATATGGAGAATGCAAGGAGCTGGAGAGCCAATACGACGGCCAGATGGAGAAGCTACATTATGCCAGGAGCGTTCGCAATTATACAGAACTCTTAACCGAGACCAGCGATTGGATGGAGGATTTCATCCAGAGTCGGCAAAGGAGCAGAACCCAGCACCTGCTGGATCAGGCCATCCAATATATGCGGGAGAATTGCCGCCGTGAGGTGCAGCTGGAGGAGGTGGCCGACCGGGTATATGTCAGCAAATGGTATTTCAGCAAGCTCTTTCGTAAGGAGAAGGGGATTAAATTCAGTGATTATATGAGTGCCTTGCGTATCGAACAGGCACAAAAGATCATTCGCAGCAATCCAAATCTTAGAAATTACGAAGTGGCGGATATGGTAGGTTTCACGGATGTGCGGTATTTTAGCCAGCTCTTTCAAAAGATTACCGGCAAGACACCTTCGGAATTCAGAGGATAGATAGATGAGGAAAAAGTATGCAGATCGGGTCATTCGCTGGCTTGCCCTGCTTCTGATACTGATCGGAAGCATAGGACTGGTGACAGCTATGCTCTTCTGGAAGGAAAAGGCCTTTCCAAAGACGGAGGAAGAAGAGGTTATCACCTTTGCCCTATATGGGGATCTTCAGATGCAGAAAACCGCAGAGGAGGTTGCTGAGATATTTCGGAAGCAGAATCATTGTCGGGTGGATGTCTACTGTTATTCTTCTGCCTATGAGGAACAAAGGCAGGTGATTGGACAATTGGCCAGCGGCAAGGCCTTTGATGTATTTTATACGACGCCCAATGAGCTGGGGGAGATCACTGCTGAGGGAGCCGTCACCAGCCTAGAAGATGTAGTGGAAGAACGCAAACAGGAGGGGGAGACCTTTTATCCCTCTGTTCTGGAAACCGGGAAGATCAATGGCCGTCAATATGGCTTGCCTGCCGGGGTGATGCCCTATATGATTTATTACAATCAGACTCTGCTGGAGGAAGCGGGTCTGGAATCCCCTCAACAGATCTTTCAGGAAAAGCGCTGGGATTTGAATGGATTCGCAGATACCCTGCGCAAGATCAGTCAGGGGATGAACCGCCCTGCCCTCTACGTTTGTTCCTCTTGGCAAATGGTAGAACCCTTGATGCGGGCAGGCGGCGGCACTTGTACCGAGACAGAGTCTGGATTGGAGACGGATACAAGCCTATTGGAAAGTTTGCAGATCTATCAGCAGCTGGCTAAGGAGGGAGTCCTTGTCCCGTGCTCCGAAAAAGAATATGAGGTATATCGGCAGGAATTTGCCAGCGGACAACAGCCGCTTATAATCAGCAATCTGGAGATGACACGCCTGTGCAGCAACGTATCCTTTCAATGGGACATCCTGCCCTATCCCAGCGTCAACAGCAATTTTACCAACAGCAATTTCGAAACTCCTCTTCTGGCAGTCAGCCGGGGAAATCACGAAAAGCTGGCGCAAGCTTTTGTCAGCTATTATGTTAGTTCCCTGGGACAAAAGCTGCGACTGGAGAATGGGGAATGTCTCTTTCCTTCTTTGAGCATGGTTTTCTATACCAGCATGGGAGATGTGAAGTTCCCAGAGCATTCCAATTACTACTTTTTTGCAATTGACCAGGGATATGCCTGTCAGAGAGAGTCTGTATCAGATTCCCTGGAAGAGGGAATGCTGGAACTATGGGAAGTGAATCTGGAGGCATTGGAATGAAAAAAAGAAAAGTTATAGTTTTATGCCTGATTTTTCCCCTCCTGCTTCTGAATCTATCCTGTAGCAAGCCAAAGGAGGAGGGAGAAAAACCCTTAAAATTTGCCTACATCTGCAAAGATCTGAATCATTATTGGTTCCAGCAGGTCTCCGGGGGCATTGAAGAAAAATGTAAGGAGCTGGGGATCGTCTACCAAAGCTTTGATGCCAGTTATGACAACGACCGATGCATAGAGCTTGTGAAACAGGTCATCAAGGAAAAATACGATGGTCTGATGTTATGCGTAACCAACCAATATCTGGGGCGGAAGATCGGAGAACTCTGTGAGAAGGCGGATTTGCCGGTGATCGCCATTGATGATTCCATCAAGGATGCCCAGGGGGAAGAATTCCCCTTGGTTAGTATGGCATTGAGGGAATTGGGCTCTCTGGGGGGCTCCGCACTGGCCAGACTGGCCCAGGAAAAAGAATTCCCGGTGGAGAGTAAACAGGTGCGGATTTTAGAGACCCTGGTACCAGATCTTACTACCTTTCAGGAACGGATGGAAGGTTATGAGGAAGCGCTTTTTGCCAGCCTAAATCTGCAAAAGGAGGATGTGCTCGTCCTGGAAAGCAGTACAGGAATGTACCAGGAAAATTATGAAACAGCAGAAGAGTATTTCCGGGAAAATCCGCCGGAAAAGGATAGCTGGTGGCTCATCTGCGGAGCCAATGATGATTGTGCCCTAGCTCCCATGCATGTCTTGAAAAAGCTGGGAATCCCCCAGGAACAGATCCTGGCCTGCGGCCTGGGGGGCTATGACCTGAGTGTAGACGAATTCCAGGCAGGCAACACCAATTATATTACAGTAATGGCACAGCCAGCCGTAGAAGGCGCCCAGGCAGCGGAAATGATGTACGAATATATAGTAAACGGAACAGAGATAAAGCCCTCCATAATCCTAGGCGGCACCATAGCCACCTGCGACAATTATCTCATATACTTTGAAAGCCCCGACAAGCAGCCGGGCTGAGGGCAAGCTTGCTTGCGCCGA
>CAVJHW010000123.1:0-6896 GCA_963649395.1 Coriobacteriaceae bacterium
CGCATAAGGTCTCGAAACCAGCCTGCATCAACGCACATACACCGCCGCAAAGAACAGCCTGCTCACCAAAGAGGTCTGTCTCTGTCTCGGTACGGAAGGTAGTTTCCAGGACGCCTGCCCGCGCGCCGCCGATTCCCAAAGCATAAGCCAGAGCCATATCCTGAGCCTTGCCGGTATAATCCTGTTCCACTGCCACCAGACAGGGAACTCCCTTGCCTACCTCATACTCACTTCTTACGGTATGGCCGGGTCCCTTGGGGGCTACCATGGTCACATCCACATATTTGGGGGGAACGATCTGCCCGAAGTGGATGGCGAAGCCGTGAGCAAACATAAGCATGTTGCCCTCTTCCAGGTTGGGCTCGATGTCCTTCTTGTACATAGCGGCCTGCTTCTCATCGTTGATCAGAATCATAATGATATCTGCCTGCTTTGCTGCCTCTGCTGCGGTACAAACCTGGAAGCCCTGTGCCTCAGCCTTGGCCCAGGACTTGCTTCCCTCATATAATCCGATAATGACATCACATCCGGAATCCTTCAGGTTCAGGGCATGGGCATGTCCCTGACTACCGTAACCGATGATGGCGATTTTCTTGCCCTCCAGAAGGGAAAGGTTACAATCTTCCTGGTAAAAAATCTTTGCTGCCATTTTACTAGTCCTCCATTTAATTGTATTTGTTAAAGGGAAAATCCCCTTTAGCTTGCCATGTAATAGCGGTTTGGCTGCCAAACCATCCAAACCTGTGGCTATAGATAACGGACGTCATCCATGCCTCTGGAAAGTCCGGTGATACCCGTCCTGGCCAACTCCAGAATCTCATATCCCTGAAGAAGATTCAGGAAGGCATCCAACTTACTTTGAGCTCCTGTCAGCTCCACGATCAGAGACTCTTGACCTACATCTACGACCTTAGCTCTAAAAATATCAGAAACAGCCAGAATGCTTCTCCTCTGCTCCGCATCAGCCTTGATCTTCACCAGAATCAACTCACGATTCACGCTGAGGTCCGGCTTCAGCACCTTGATATCGATCACATCCACCAACTTCTCCAGCTGTCTGGTGATCTGCTCCAGCACCAGATCATCCCCGGAAGCTACCACAGTCATCCTGGAATATCTGGGATCTGCCGTCACACCTACAGTCAGGCTGTCAATGTTATAATCTCTTCGGCTGAAAAGCCCTGCTACCCGGCTTAATACACCAGAAGTATTGTCTACAAGAATCGATAGTATTCTCTGCTTCATATCTCACCCAACTTTCCTGAAATTCACAACAGCCCCTCTCAGCCTGAATTCCCACTCCGGCTTCAGAGCTGACCGCCATTTTTCTTACATATTCTACTCTCTAACAATTTATTTGTCAAACATAAATTAGCAACAAAAAACATTTTCCCAAAAGAAGGATATGCTGAAAAATTTCATCCAGAATACCGTCTAATGGGAAAATGTTTGTTCAAGTATTGGTTACAGTGTCAAAACACCTTATAGTTCCTCCGGCATCTTCCAGGCATGATGGTCGGTATGCAGAAGGTGGTGAGCCTTCTCAGACAAGGGCTGTCCCAGGAAGTCTTTGTAGCATTGAATCACAGAGGGGTTCTCATGAGAGAAGCGCAGCTGGCTCTTGAAGTCCAATTCCCGCAGGATATTACCTCTCTCTTCTGCCAGCTCATATCCATCATGAATAGGTTGGCCACCACCTCCGGCACATCCGCCGGGACAGGCCATCACTTCCACGAAATCATAGGAGACCTTGCCTTGCTTCAGGTGTTTCAAAAGCTTCCCTGCATTCTTCAGTCCACTGACCACGGCTACCTTCAGGGGAATTCCATTCAGGTCAAAGGAAGCCTCCTTCCACCCATCCATACCCCGAACATCTCGGAAAGCGTCCGGATCCGGATTCTTGCCCGCTACCAGATAATAGGCACTGCGAAGAGCTGCCTCCATAACGCCGCCCGTCGTTCCAAAGATCACACCGGCGCCGGTTCCCAGTCCCAAAGGCATGTCCAGCTCCTCCTCCTTGAGGGCAACCGGTACAATGGTAGAGGACCGAATCATCCGGTCTATCTCACGGGTGGTTAAGGCTACATCCACGTCCTGACCACTCCCTGCGTCATTCATATTAGGCAGGGCACACTCGTGCTTCTTGGCAATGCAGGGCATAATGGATACGGAGAAGATCCGAGAAGGATCCACCCCCAGGATCTGTGCATAATAAGATTTAGCCACTGCGCCGAACATCTGCTGGGGAGACTTGGCGGAGGAAAGCTGATCCGTAAATTCCGGATAATGCCCCTTCACATAGCGCACCCAGCCCGGGCAGCAGGAGGTGAACATAGGGAATTTTTCCTTATCCTTGTGCTTGATCCGCTCCAGGAACTCGCTTCCCTCTTCCATAATCGTAAGGTCTGCGGAAAAATTGGTATCAAAAATATAATCAAAGCCCAAACGCCGCAGAGCCGCCGCCAGGCGTTTTACTGTGGCAAATTCCGGTTTCAGCCCCAGATCCTCTCCCCAGGCTGCCCGAACAGCCGGTGCGATCTGCACAATGACGATCTTGTCGGGATCCTCTAAGGCCTCGAAAACCCTCTCGGTATCATCTCTTTCCCGAAGGGCCCCTACCGGACAATGGGTCAGACATTGTCCGCACAAGGCACACTGGGAATTCTCCAATTGCAGAGCCTTGCCTACGTCTACTGTGGTTCTGGAACCAGTATTGACCACATCCCATACATTGCAATCCTGCATCTTATCACAGATCTGGATGCAGCGCATGCACTTGATGCACTTGGAGTAGCTGCGGATCAAGGGGAAATTCTTATTGCCCTTGTGGAAGGGAATCTGCTGCCCCATGGAGACCTTGTAAATATTCAGATCTCTGGCCAGCTGCTGCAGGGAGCAGTTGCCACACCGTACGCAGGTTGCGCAATTGCTGTTGTGCTGAGACAGGATCAATTCCACATTATTGCGCCTGGCATTGCGAACCTTCTTGCTGTTGGTATGGATGACCATCCCTTCCTTCACCACATTATTGCAAGCCGTACATAGCTTGGCATGTCCTTCAATCTCTACCACGCAGACACGGCAGGCTCCGATCTCGTTGATATCCTTCAGAAAACAGAGGGTAGGAATGCGAATGCCGACACTGGCCGCTGCCTCCAAAATCGTTGTATTCTCAGCTGCTTCAACCTGAATTCCGTCAATGATAAGCTTTACCATCTTTCCACCCTCCCTCCTCGGAAGATTCCGTAACCAAAGTGATCGCAGCGCAGACACCGTCCTGCCTCCTGGCAAGCCTCTTCCGTGGTCATGCCGCATTCCATCAGATCAAAATCCTTGATTCTCTCTGCCGCCGGACGCTCCTTCATGTTGATACGCCCCGTAGCAACGGAATCATCCAGGGATACCGGTGGTACCTCTATGTTATTTTTCATTCTGTGGTGGAAACCAAGATATTCATCAATATTTGCAGATGCAACTTTACCTGCGGCAATAGCCCGGATTACCGTGGCAGGGCCTGTCACACAATCCCCTCCGGCAAACACACCTTCCGTATCTTTCACGCCACTCCAGTCGAGAGCCTCAATAGCTCCCCGCTTGATGGGAATTCCATACTCCCCGAACTTCAGAGAGTCAATGCCCTGACCAATAGCTACCAATACATGGTCACAAGCCAGACGGACCTCCGGCAGGCTGGAATCTGTGGGCGCTGGTCGTCCTCCCTTGATGGGACCAACCATCTGGGGCTTCACCCAGAGAGCAGCCACCTTGCCATTCTCATCCTTCTCAATGCGCAAGGGAGCATGAAGATCCAGAACCTCACAGCCCTCTGCGATGGCTCCCTCTACCTCCTCCGGCAGAGCAGTCATATCGATTTTCCTTCTCCGATAAGCAATACGGACAGATTTGGCTCCCAGACGTACAGCGGAACGCGCCACGTCCATGGCCACATTGCCGCCTCCCACCACGATAACGTCTTTTCCGGTGAAATCCGGCATCTGGTCATCGCCAATGCTTCGCAACATCTCTACAGCAGAGAGAACTCCCTCTGCCTCTTCTCCTTCGATTCCGATCTTCTTATCCACATGGGCTCCGATGGCCACATACATGGCATCGTAGTTGTTCCTCAGCTCCTTGATGGTAATGTCGTCGCCAATGCGCACATCGGTATGCACATGGATCCCCGCAGCCAGCAGGCTCCCAATCTCCCGATCCAGAATCTTCCTGGGCAAACGGTAATTGGGAATTCCGTAGCGCAGCATACCTCCCAGCTGCTTTCTCTGTTCGTAGACAGTCACATCATGACCGGCTAAAGCCAGATAGTAAGCAGCACTGAGACCACTGGGGCCTCCGCCGATGATGGCCACCTTCTTGCCGGTAGGCTTCATCGGTGTAGGGGGCTGGATCTCCCCTGCATGCTCCACGGCAAAGCGCTTCAAGCCTCGAATATTAATGGGATCGTCCACCATAGTTCTGCGGCAGCGAACTTCGCAGGGATGCTCGCAGATCAGACCACAGACTGAGGGGAAGGGGTTGTCCTTGCGAATCAGGTGCACGGCGTCCGTATACCTGCCCTCTCGAATCAAAGCAATATATCCCGGGATATCCACCTGTGCCGGGCATTGAGCCACGCAGGGCACCGGCTGTTCCTGAGACCCAGAGCAGCGACCATGCTGAATGTGCTCGATGTAATCGCTGCGAAATCCTCGAATTCCTTTCAACACCATGCGGGCCGCCTCCCGACCGATGGCGCAATCAGCAGAGCAAAAAATACTTTCTGCCGTTTTCTCGATGACATCAATGGTGGATAATTCTGCCTTCCCATCCAAGACCGACTCCACCAGATTCACCAGCTGACCAAGACCAATTCTGCATGGCACGCATTTCCCGCAGGACTGCGCATGGCACATGCGTAAAAAAGAAGCTGCCAGATCTACCGGACACAGCCCGGGGGGACTCGCAACCACTCTTCGCTCCAGATCTTTGTACAAAACTTCTACCGTGGTCTGGGCTTCATTTTGTGTAACAATACTCAATCTGCTCATGTTACCCCTCCATTTCACACAACAGGTTCCAGTAAATGCATATTAAATATATGCATTTTCCACATCAACAGTGTATCATGCAGGGTTGACTTCGTCAAGAAAATATCAATATGTTTTTAAAAGAATACACTATCCGGAATACACTTCCTGGAAAGCCTGACAAGCCTACTTCTTCTTGCCCAAATATGCCATGATCCAGACACAGATCATCACAATCAGGATCGTAACAAAGATACCCCCCATACCCTTTCCCATGATTTCTAATGCGATTGCCAGATTATTCATAATCTCCTCCTTATAAGAACTGGGTTACCAGGTTAATCACCAAACCGCCGGCAATAACAGAAGCAATCTGTCCGGATACATTGGCTCCCGCTGCGTGCATCAAAATGATGTTGGTAGGATCCTCCTCCATAGCCATTTTCTGAATAACACGGGAGGACATAGGGAAGGCGGAGATACCTGCTCCCCCCACCATAGGATTGATTTTCTTCTTCAGGAAGAGGTTCAGGAACTTAGCCAGCAGCACGCCACCGATGGTATCCATAACGAAGGCAAAGAGGCCGATAGCCATAATCATAAGGGTCTCCACCTGAACAAACTTCTCTGCCAGCATGCTGAAGGAAATAGTGATGCCCAAAAGGAGGGTAATCAGATTAGCCAAGGTATTCTGGGCGGTATCCGACAGGGTTTGCAAAACCCCGCATTCCCGAATCAGATTGCCAAACATCAGGAATCCAACCAAAGAAACGGACTGGGGAGCCACAAAACCTACGATGATCGTAACAACGATAGGGAAGGCAATCCGCATGGGCTTATTCACCGCTCCAGGATTATAATCCATATGGATTCGACGCTCCTTCTTGGTGGTCACCAGCCTTATGGCAAAGGGCTGAACAATGGGCACCAAAGCCATATAGGAATAAGCGGCCACTGCTATAGCGCCGATATACTTGGACTGCAGCATCTGGGACACCAGGATAGAGGTAGGGCCATCTGCTGCTCCGATAATACCGATAGATGCCGCATCCTTGAGGTCGAAACCAAAGGCACAAGCCAGGGCAATGGCTGCAAAGATGCCAAACTGGGCTCCGGCTCCGAACAAAAACATAACCGGATTGGATAAGAGGGGACCAAAATCAATCATGGCTCCAATCCCGATAAAGAGGAGAATGGGAAGAACCTCTGAGGCCTCAATTCCCACGTGAAAAAGCCATTGAATGATACCAGGGGTATTGCCCACGCCGGATAAAACCTGATCAATGGCTCCTGACAGAGGCAGGTTCACCAAAATAGCTCCAAAGCCCATGGGCAAGAGCAAGGAGGGTTCATAATCCTTCTTAATCGCTAACCAAATTAACAGGATTCCGATTCCGTACATAACAACCTGCTGCCAGGTCAGATTTTGAAATCCTTCTATCAAAAAATCCATTTTCTTGTCCTTTCTTACTGGGTATGACTAGCGTCTATCCGCTGCCTTGTCACCAAAAAAAATATGGTAATTGCAATATTTTTCATGATATAAAACATGGAATAGTGGGCTAGATGTCAACAAAATATGTGCAATAATAGCCTATCGTATGGTTTATTTTTTTCTTAAACTGGTATATGATTGATGTAAAATAAATAGGAGGCATAACATGAACGACAAAAGATATAATTCACTCCGTATGTTAGGGATCACCATCTCATATTATCGCAAGGCACGAGGCTACACCCAGGCACAGCTGGCAGAGATCATTAATATCAGCCGAACTCACATGAGCAATATCGAGGCTCCCAATGCCAAAACTTCCATTTCCTTGAATCTGCTGATGGATATCGCCGATGCTCTGAATCTTCCGGTAAAAGCTT
>CAVJHW010000123.1:7014-7741 GCA_963649395.1 Coriobacteriaceae bacterium
TTTGAAGACCGGCACATATAGAAGGGGCTCAATACGCAAAGCATGGAAAAACAAGGCTTCGGAAGGGATGAACTTCCTTATTCCGAAGCTTTGTCATATTCTCCCTAGCCTTCCCTGTCTTCTGCGGGCTCTGCCGGTATGAATACCCGGCTATCCGTTTTTTCTTTGGGCGGCGTGGCCTTTTCTGTTGCCTCCTGGCAGAACAGATCTTGTGCACATATGAGATTCTTTCCTCTCTTATCTACCTTGGTATAAGTTCCGTCCGGCTGCAGGATGTGGGCCTTCACATTGTCCTCCATCTGAACATGGAGAATGTGCATCACCTCTGCTTTGACAGAAGGATCCTCCACCGGAAATACAATTTCCACCCGCTTATCCAAGTTTCTGGGCATCCAGTCCGCACTTCCCATATAAATCTCTTCATTGCCGTTGCTGTAGAAATAAAAGATCCGGGCATGCTCCAAAAAATTGCCTACAATAGAGCGAACCGTGATATTTTCGCTGATTCCCGGAATTCCCGTCTTCAGACTGCAGATACCCCGAATAATCAAGTCGATTTTGACTCCCGCCGCAGCGGCCTTATAGAGGGCCGCTATGATCTCCTTGTCACACAGGGAATTCATCTTGGCTATCATATGCGCCGGCTGTCCCTTAAGGGCTGCCTCCTCTTCCATGCGGATCAGGTAGAGGAAGCGATCCCGCATCCAGATAGGAGCAACCATCAGCT
>CAVJHW010000124.1:0-7721 GCA_963649395.1 Coriobacteriaceae bacterium
ACGGAACAATCCGTGTAACCACAGGTTTGGGTGTTTTGACACCCAAACCAATATTGCCATTATAGAAAAGGTCAAAGATCCAGAACAGCGCATATGGTATATCAAAAAGACAGCTGAAAATGGCTGGTCCCATAATGTTTTGATTCATCAAATTGAAAGCGGATTATTTCAGCGACAAGTACTGGTTGATAAGGTTTCTAACTTTGAAAGTCGCTTGCCGTCGCCGCAGAGTGAGCTTGCAGTGCAGACTATGAAAGACCCGTATGTGTTCGATTTTATTCCGTTCCGGGAAGATATGTTGGAGCGGGACATCGAGCAGGCGCTGGTTCGTGATGTTACGAAGCTTCTTCTGGAGCTTGGAACCGGATTTGCATTTTTGGGTAATCAGTACCATTTGAATGTAGGTGGTGATGACTTTTACATCGACTTGCTGTTTTATAACCTGAACCTACGGTGCTATGTAGTCATCGAGCTAAAGACGGGAGATTTCAAACCGGAATATGCCGGACAACTGAACTTCTACCTGTCGGCAGTAGATGGAATCCTGAAGAAAGAGGAAGATAATCCATCCATCGGATTGTTGCTCTGCAAGAGTAAGAACAATCTGGTGGCTGAATATTCCCTCAAGGACATTTCAAAGCCGATTGGTGTGAGTGAGTACAAAGTCACCAGCAGTCTGCCGGATGATCTGGAAAAGCAGCTGCCGTCGGTTGAGGATATTCAGAAGAGAATCAAGTAAATTGTGCAAGCGGCTCTTGCACAATTCAGAAATCGAAAGTGAGGAAACAGCTATGGAACCCAGAAAGCTGACCAAAGAGGATATAGATAAGGTGCGCAGTATTGAAGGCTTCCCCATCGGCACGGATGACTACCATCGTGAGCCGTTTGCAAGTGATGTTAGTGAAGGAAAAAATGACCCTCTCTATGCTGTGCATACGTATCACACCAAGGTTCCGTATAAAGCTATTATCAACTACATTCTACATTATTCAGATCCAGGAGATATAGTATTTGACGGCTTTGCTGGAACAGGAATGACTGGTGTGGCAGCTAAGGCCTGTGGAGGGTTGGGGAAACCGTCCTTTTGCCCGGTTAGCTGTCTTGTGCTTTTAGGAAAAGTATAGTATGATGAATCGGTAACGTAAGCGGTAACGTGGACAGTAGAATACGGGAGGGAGGTTGGTTTGCTATGAATCCCATACTTTGGCTGATTCTTCTATGTGTCCTGCTTGTGATCGAGCTTATCACCCTGGGATTGACTACCATTTGGTTTGCCGGAGGGGCTTTGGCTGCCTTTCTGGCTGCTTTGGCGGGAGCGCAAAGGGGCTTGCAGCTGGGGCTGTTTGTGGGTATTTCGGTAATTTTGCTCCTGGTGACCAGACCTCTGGCGGTGCGCTTTCTGAAGAAGAACAAGACGGCGACCAATGCAGAGAGTCTCTTGGGGGAGCAGGCGGTGGTGACCTGCGAGATCAACAACCTTCTGGGACAGGGGAAGGTTCAGGTACGGGGCATGGAATGGACAGCCCGGACCTTGGCGGAGGAGGAAACCATAGAGAAGGATGCAGTGGTATCTATTTTGAAGATTGACGGCGTCAAATTGATTGTGGCCAGAAAGGACGGTGACCTATGCTGACAAGATTTGGGGATGCGGGTAGTGGAAATGGGATGATCCTGGTTCTGATTCTTATTCTGATATTGGCTTTGATCGTGGTGGTCTCCTGCATCAAGATCGTGCCCCAGGCTCAGGCTTGCGTCATCGAGCAGCTGGGAGCCTACAAGACAACCTGGGGAACGGGGCTGCATTTTAAGGTACCCTTTATCGAGCGGGTGGCCAAACGGGTGAATCTGAAGGAGCAGGTGGCGGATTTCCCGCCCCAGCCGGTGATCACTAAGGATAATGTTACCATGAGCATTGATACGGTGGTCTTTTATCAGATCACGGATCCCCGCCTCTTCTGCTATGGGGTGGAGAGCCCTATTATGGCCATTGAGAATCTGACAGCCACCACCTTGAGGAATATCATCGGTGAGATGGAGCTGGATGAGACCCTGACCTCCCGGGAGATTATTAATACGAAGATGCGGGCAGCCCTGGATGTTGCCACGGATCCCTGGGGCATTAAGGTCAATCGGGTGGAGTTGAAGAATATTATGCCGCCTGCGGCTATCCAGGAAGCCATGGAGAAGCAGATGAAGGCCGAGCGGGAGCGGAGGGAATCCATCCTGATTGCGGAAGGCGAGAAGAAGTCTACCGTGTTGGTGGCCGAGGGCAAGAAGGAATCCGCCATTTTGGATGCGGAGGCGGAGAAGCAGGCAGCCATTCTTCGGGCGGAAGCCGCCAAGGAGAAGATGATCCGGGAGGCAGAGGGTCAGGCGGAGGCCATCCTCAAGGTTCAAAAGGCCAATGCGGATGGAATTCGCATGCTGAAGGAGGCGGGGGCTGACCAGGCCGTATTGACCATGAAGAGCCTGGAGGCCTTGGGACAGCTGGCGCAGGGAAGGGCAACTAAGATTATCGTTCCCTCGGATCTGCAGGGGATCGCCGGGCTGGCCACCTCCTTGCAAGAGATTGTGAAGGAACCGGGAAAAGAACAATCCGTGTAACCACAGGTTTGGGTGTTTTGACACCCAAACCAATATTAATTATAGAAAGTTTGAAGAATCAGTTTCCGGAGGGTTCTGTTCCCCGGGAGCTGCGAAAGGAATGGACAGTAGGATGAACTTAAAAGGACGTAATTTTCTGACATTGAAGGATTTCACTCCGGAGGAGATTCTCTATCTTCTGGATTTGGCTGCGGAATTGAAGGATAAGAAGAAACGGGGGGTTCCGGTGGATACCCTGCGGGGCAAGAATGTGGCCTTGATCTTTGAGAAGACCAGCACTCGTACCCGCTGCTCCTTTGAGGTGGCTGCCCATGATCTGGGGATGGGAACCACCTATCTGGATCCTACGGGCTCTCAGATTGGGAAGAAGGAGAGTATCGAGGATACGGCCCGGGTCTTGGGTCGTATGTATGAGGGCATTGAATATCGGGGCTACGGGCAGGAGATCGTGGAGGAGCTGGCCAAATATGCCGGTGTTCCGGTCTGGAATGGTCTGACCAATGAATATCATCCTACCCAGATGCTGGCGGATATGCTGACCATTCGGGAGCAGTTCGGACAGCTGAAGGGGCTGCGTCTGGTTTACATGGGAGATGCCCGCTATAATATGGGGAATTCTTTGATGATCGTCTGTGCGAAGCTGGGTATGCATTTTGTGGCCTGTGCCCCGGAGAAGTATTTCCCCAACCAGGAGCTGGTGGCTCTCTGTGAGACCTATGCGGAGGAAAGCGGCGCCACCATCACTTTGACGGAAAATGTGGTGGCTGCTACCCGGGATGCGGATGTCATTTATACGGATGTTTGGGTATCCATGGGAGAGCCTGCGGAGGTCTGGGAGGAGCGAATCAAGGATTTGACTCCCTATAAGGTGACCGCCCAGGTGATGAAGAATGCCAAGCCGGAGGCTATTTTCCTCCATTGTCTGCCTTCCTTCCACGATTTGAAGACCAAGATCGGCAAGGAAATGTATGATCGCTATGGCATTGAGGATATGGAAGTGACGGATGAGGTCTTCGAGTCTCCCCAGTCGAAGGTATTTGACGAGGCAGAGAATCGGATGCATACCATCAAGGCAGTCATGGCTGCTACCCTGGGGGCTCTGTGAAGGGGGAAATGACAGACCGTCTGTTGGACATAGAAGAGATTAGGCGCCGGTTATCCTGTAGGGGAACCGGCTGCCGCCTTTTTTTCTGCGAAGAGACGGATTCCACCAATGCCTGGGCTGGCCGGGAGGGGAAGAAGGGGGCAGCGGATGGCAGCCTCTATCTGGCAGAGGTCCAAAGGGCTGGCCGGGGGCGACGGGGCAGGGTCTGGGATACCCAGGCAGGCACCTCCGTGGCTATGAGTCTTCTGCTGCGGCCTCAGCTTCCGGCAGACCGCCTTTCTATGCTGACCCTGGTTATGGGGCTGGCGGCGGCAGAGGGCATAGAACAGGCTACTGGTCTGCATACGGGCATCAAATGGCCCAACGATCTGGTAGCCGGGGGCAGGAAGCTCTGTGGTATCCTGACGGAGACCAGCTCCGGCATGGATTATGTCGTCATTGGCATGGGAATCAATATCAATGTCCCCTCCTTTCCGGAGGAACTGCAGGATAAGGCTACCTCTGTATTTCTGGAATTGGGGAAGAAGGTCAGCCGGGAGGCGATAGTGGTGGAGATTCTGCTCTCTTTTGAGAAATACTACCCAATCTTTCTGCAAAGGGGAGATTTATCCCAATTGTCAGAAGCCTATCAGGAGCTGTTGGTGAATCAGGGTCAGCAGGTACAGGTGCAGGATCCCTCCGGCACTTATACCGGTCAGGCCCTGGGCATTAATGACCGAGGAGGGCTTCTGGTTCGCCGGGAGGACACCGGCAGGACGGAGGAGGTCTATGCCGGGGAAGTGTCGGTCCGGGGAATCTATGGATATGTGTGAATGTATTATGGTAGAATACCGGCATGTGTGTGAAGGTATGGTGGAATATCGGCATGGAAAGGGGTATGTATCCTCTTTACAAAGGATATAGGGGTAGATAGGGAGGTAGAAATCCTATGATGGTATTGTGCGGTGTCAGCGCCTATGAGAAAAAATATTATTTGAATCCAAATTTTTCCCAGCTTCCCAAGCAGGTAAAGGAGGAATTGAAAATCATGTGCGTGACATACGTGGAGGAGATTGGCGGTATCTTTACGGTGGGATATTCGGAGGATGGTACATTGCTTTTGCAGACGCAAGCCAGGGATTCAGACGCCATGTATGATGAGGTTGGCAGCGCTCTGCGAATCAAGCAGCTGCAGGAGGAGAAGAAGGAACTCTTTCACTCTCTGGAGCTCTTCTATCAGGTTCACCTCCTTGCTGCGGATCTGGGTGGGATGACCATGGATGAATTGGCAGAGAAGGTAAATGCCAAGAAGTCTAAGTCCGGCGCAGGTCGGGGCCAGGCGTAGACGTGGGAGAGGGAAGAGAACTTGGCAGGAATAAACGTGGGAGAGGAAAGGGAACTTGGCAGGAATAAACGTGGGAGAGGGAAGAGGACTTAGCTGGAATAATCAGCAGAAAGGACCGGGGAGAAGATGCAGACATTGAAGATTGGTCAGGTGGAGATAGAGAATCCCCTGATCCTGGCTCCTATGGCGGGGGTCACGGATCTGCCCTTTCGCCTTCTGTGCAGGGAGCAGGGAGCCGGTTTGGTCTGCATGGAGATGGTCAGCGCCAAGGCTATTCTATATAAGAATCGGAATACGGAAGAACTCATGCGCATCGATTCCCGGGAAAAGCCGGTTTCTCTCCAGCTTTTTGGAAGCGAACCTGAGGTGGTGGCACAAGCTGCCCGGCAGATTGCGGAGCGTCCCTTTGACATCCTGGATTTTAATATGGGCTGCCCGGTTCCCAAGATTGTCAATAACGGGGAGGGCTCCGCATTGATGCAGGATCCCAGGCTGGCGGGAGAGATTCTGACAGCCCTGGTGCGAGCGGTCAAAAAGCCGGTCACGGTGAAGATCCGTAAGGGCTTTGACCAGGATCATGTCAATGCGGTGGACCTGGCCAAGATCGCTGAGCAGGCGGGAGTGGCAGCCATTGCCGTCCATGGCCGCACCCGAGAACAATTTTACTCCGGCAGGGCGGATTGGGAGATTATCCGACAGGTGAAGGAGGCAGTCTCCCTGCCGGTCATAGGCAACGGGGATGTAGACAGCCCCCAACAAGCCAAAGCCATGCTGGAGGCCACAGGCTGCGATGGGATTATGATCGGACGGGGAGCCCAGGGCAATCCCTGGATCTTTTCTCAGATTCTGACCTACTTAAGAACCGGGAAGATCCCTCCCAAGCCCTCGGCTGGGGAGGTGCGGTCTATGATCCTGCGCCATGCCGCTATGTTACTGGACTATAAGGGCGTCTATACCGGAATCCGGGAGATGCGCAAGCATGTCGCCTGGTATACCGCCGGATTCCCCCATTCGGCCCAGCTGCGCCGCCGGGTGAACGAGGTGCAGAGCCTGGAGGAGCTGGAGGAATTGCTGGACTTCGGCATGGAAAAATAATCTGCCGTCCGGAACTATTACGGCAGCTGCTTCATTTGTACAGTGGCTTTCTTTTTACAAAATGCAATTCCATAAATCTGTATATCCTTTATTCCGTTTGATTTTAACTCTTCACAATAGTTTTTCTCCAGCACCTGTTGGATGGCCGTATCGGCGGATAAAATGAGTTGATCTTCCTCTGCATTCTTTTCTGCCTTAAATTCCATAACGATTCCCGGAAGTCTCTTGGATACAGGCTTTAGTAGAAGGTCAAACCGCCCTTCCCCGGATTCTCTATTTGAGACAATCTGATAATCGTCCGACATAATGGCCAACAACCCTAACATCATACCATGATAAAAGGCTTCCTTTGCGGTATCAAAACAGGACACAGTTCTCAGCAGATATTCCCTCAGGGTGCTTTGCAATGCCTCCTTATTATTGGTCTTGAGGGCCAACTGGAAGGAACGAATCACAGATTGAGACACATTTTGCGAAAGGTGGTCCAGGAGTTCTTTCTTGAAAACCTGTTTGATCTCCTTATTTGGAATTGTAAGGGCGCAGATAGGGGCATCCCCGATTATCCCGATCTCTTCCTTGATTTTTAAATATCCTGTCGCTAAAAGGAAGGAATAAATGGTATCCTCGGAAGAGGTTATTTCAGGATAAACCAGATCTGTATCCACTACGGTGTGAATCGGTTTATCCTCCAAAAGATCCATCAGAGATTTCTGCACTCCATTTTTACCGTTGCGGATAATGTCCAGGATCCTATCATTGCTGCTTGTCCGAGACCAGAAAGCTTTCGGAATACAGTTATTATTGAAATAGCTGATAACAGACCAGGGATTGTAAATTCCAACCTTTCCAAAGAGATAACCGTTATACCACTCTTCTATTTCCCGTAGCTTGTTTCCTTGGCCATAATATTTTGCCATGATTTCCAACTCATGGGCCGTAAAACCAAAATACTCCGAATACTTTTCGTCAAGGATAGTATTTACAATCAAATTATTTAGCCCGCTAAAGAGGCTCTCTTTTGCGATGCGCAATATGCCGGTGAGAATGCCAAACTCAAGGGAGTTGTTATCCTTAAGAACCGTAGAAAAAAGGTTCCTCGTAAAAGCAATGACCTCGTCATAATAACCATTGCTATAGCCCTGTTGGATGGGCGTATCATATTCATCGATGATCACTATCGCACGGGCTTTATATGCGTCAGCCAACATATGGGATAGCTGACCGAGAGACGCCTCACACTCTACCTTGGAGACATCTCCCTTCCGCATGCGTCCAAAGAAAGGAGTCAAATTTCCACGAAAAAAGAGTTGACAAGCGCTCTTTGATATAATATACTATAACTTGCGTTAAGCGCTGATTTGCTCGCATATGCCATGCTCGGCATGGCATAAGGGTGGATCGGGAAGCTCTGCGACCTTTCGGGGTGTGGCTCAGTTTGGCTAGAGCGCCTGGTTTGGGACCAGGAGGCCGCAGGTTCGAATCCTGTCACCCCGATGTCATTTTGAGGTGGCGAGAGAATATCTGATGCAGGTGTAGTTCAATGGTAGAACACCAGCCTTCCAAGCTGGATACGTGGGTTCGATTCCCATCACC
>CAVJHW010000125.1:0-7712 GCA_963649395.1 Coriobacteriaceae bacterium
GCCCTGGATCTGGGGGCCAGTCCCATTTACGCCTATTGGAAGGTCGTGATGCCGGATCTGATGCCGGGAATATTGTCCGGATTCCTCTTGTCCTTTACCATGTCCCTGGACGATTTTGTGGTAACTTATTTTACCAAGGGACCCGGGATTGACACCCTTTCTACCAAGATCTATGCCGAGGTTCGAAAGGGCATTAAGCCGGAAATGTACTCCCTGTCTACAATTTTATTTCTGACGGTTCTCCTGCTCCTGCTGCTGGTGAATATGAATCCCTCAGATAAGAAGGCGGGAACCGTCAAAGACGGTAAAAAGCAAAAAGACCACAGGACCCACAAAAGCCACCGTTTCCTCAACCGCCGCTTTATCTGGGGCCGCCTGGTTCCCCTTTTGATTATCCTGGTATTTGCAGCGGGAGGCTTCTATTACGGAGGAAATAGCATCCATGCAGGGGATAATCAGGTCATTGTCTACAACTGGGGGGAATATATCGATCCGGATGTATTGGACATGTTTGAGGAGGAAACCGGCATCCAGGTGATCTATGAAGAATTTGAAACCAACGAGATCATGTATCCCAAGATCAAATCCGGTGCCGTGGCCTATGATGTCATCTGTCCCTCGGATTATATGATCCAGAAGATGCTGGACAATGACCTGCTGGCAGAGATTGACTGGGACAATATTCCCAATATCAAGAATATCGGGGAAGCCTATATGGAAAAATCCCGGGAATTCGATCCGGAGAATAAGTATTCTGTCCCCTATTGCTGGGGTACCGTAGGAATTCTCTATAACAAAACCATGGTAAAGGAAGAGATCGACAGCTGGGATGTCCTCTGGGATTCCAACTATAAGGACAATATCCTGATGCAGGATTCCGTCCGGGACGCCTTCGCCGTTGCCCTCAAGGATCTGGGATACTCTCTCAATACCACCAATATCAAGGAACTGACGGAGGCCCAGCAGCTCCTCATCACCCAAAAACCCCTGGTGCAGGCCTATGTAGTGGACCAGGTACGGGATAAAATGATCGGAAATGAGGCTGCCATCGGAGTTATCTATTCCGGAGAAGCCATTTACACCCAGAAGGAGAATCCGGATCTGGAATATGTGATTCCCAAGGAGGGTTCCAATGTCTGGATCGATTCCTGGGTGATCCCCAAGAATGCTAAGCATAAGGAAAATGCGGAAGCCTTCATCAACTTCCTCTGTAAGCCGGAGATTGCTTTGATGAACTTTGACTATATCACTTACTCTACTCCCAATACAGCAGCAAGGGAGCTCATCGAGGATCCGGAGATTCGCAACAGCCAGATTGCCTTCCCGGAGGATTCTGAACTGGATCGGTGTGAGACCTTCCACTATCTGGGAACCGATGCGGAGGAAATCTACAACCAGCTTTGGAGAGAGGTAAAGTCCTCCTAAGAGCCGGAACATTCCCCACCGTTACAAAAAGCCCCCGTGTACCAGCAATCTATGCTGTACACGGGGGCTTTCTCTCTCCTCTTCTATTCCAGTTCCAAGCGGAACCGCTGCGGCTGACGTCTGCAAGCATCCGCTTTTGCCGCAGACTCAGTCCTCCACCGGGGCCTCCTCTTCTTCCACAGGCTCAAACTCCCACCGGGACCTCTGCTTCTGCTTCGGCCTTGAAGTCTTCCATCTGGACAGTGCTGATCTCTGGCAGGTGCTCTGTGGAATCAATTCCAAAGGTTCGCAGGAATTCCTCTGTTGTCCCAAGCAAAATAGGTCTCCCAGGGGCATCCAGCCTTCCCAGCTCCTGCACCAGGTCATATTCCATGAGGCGGTTGACCGCATGGTCACATTTGACCCCACGGATCTTCTCAATCTCTGCCTTGGTTACCGGCTGCTTGTAGGCGATGATAGACAGGGTTTCCAGCATTACATCGGTCAAAACCGCCTTCTTGGGCTGACTGGCAATGGTAATGAGACAGTCATAATACTCCTGCTTGGTACACAGCTGAAAGGAGTCCTCCAGCTCGATGATCTGAATGCCCCGATCCTCCTGCTGATATCTCTCCTGCATGGCATGGAGGATATTCCGAGTCTCTTTGGCTTCCTTGCCGATGGCCTCAGCAATCCTGCCCAGCTCTACCGAGTCCCCCATAGAAAATAAAATGGCTTCTATGGCTGCTGTCACTGCCTTTTCTGTCTGCTCCAAAGTCTTTCACCTCATTCTTCTGCCAGGGTTGGCACCACCTTAATCCTGTTCTTACTCTTCCGCAGAGGTATAGGGTGTCACCACCGTATCCTCGGCCTCCAGGGATTCTATCTCAATATCCCCGAATATTTCTTCCTGACGGATGCGGATCTTTCCTGTCTTCATAAGCTCCAGAACCGCCAGAAAGGTCACCACAACCTGGGTCTTGGACTTCTGGCCTTCCAGCAGGGCCCGGAAGGAAAAATGCCTTTTTTTCACCGCATAGGTCTCTACGAAGGTCATTTTATCCGGAAGGGATACATCCTCCTTCTCAATGTGTCCGAATCGACTTCGAATGGGGTCAATCTTATCCTCCTGCCGCCGCAGCACCGATTGAAAAATCTCATGAAGCTTATCCAGGGTCAGATCCCCTAATAAGTCCCTTACATCCACCGGCGGTTGATAGTGGAGGACACAAGGAGGGAGCTGTCGGTGGCGGGTCACAACATTCCCGGCCTCCTCCATCTTCTCCCGCAGCTCTCCGGACATATATTTGTATTTCTTATATTCCAGCAGCTGTCTGACCAGGTCTTCTCTGGGATCCTCCTCCTCGCCTTCCTCATTGACCTCCCGGGGCAGGAGCATGCGGCACTTGATGTCAATCAAAGTAGCCGCCATTACCATGAATTCACTGGTAACATCCATATCCTCATGATCCATCTGGCGGATATAGTCCAGATATTGGTCGGTGATCTCCGCAATAGGAATATCATAGATATCAATTTTACTCTTCTCGATCAAATGCAGGAGAAGATCCAAAGGTCCCTCAAAAACCGGAAGCTTCACCGGAATCGCCATGCTGTCACTGTTTCCTTTCTGGGGATTCCCCCGTCGCCTTACCGCGGCTAACCATTCCCTTCCTGTTTACACGGGTTGATCCTCATCCTCCCTTCCCAGGATCTTCCATCTCACTTCCACCAGCTCCCTGGGATTGTGGATACGAAGGGGAAGGGTATGTTCCCCCAGCCCTGCCCCCACCAAAAGATAGCGGTCCTCTCTCTGAAAAAGTCCATGGGCATTGGGGGGAAAGAGCTGGAAATTGGGGCTGATTAATCCTCTGTGGTCTCCAAAGCGCATAATACCCCCATGGTAGTGCCCACAAAGGGTCAAATCCGCTCCCCATTCCAGGTAGGTGTCCATCTGGGCAGGATTATGGGCCAGCAGGATATTAATCTCCTGACGGTTCGGAGGACCAAGGGAAGCTTCCATCTCCCGCAGAGGAAGCTTTCTCCTCTTGAAGCGATGATAGTAAAAGCGATCCATGTCGAAGCCATAGACAGTGACCGGAAATTGGCGAATTGGCACCGTAATGTGGGAATTTTCCAGGAAAATCACTCCCGCCTCTTCCAAGGGCTTCCGGTAGGCTTCGTACATACCGGGATAGGTCTTGGGATAGATTTTAGTTCGATACTCATGATTCCCCGTTCCATGAAAGACCGGATATCGGTCTGCCAAGGCAAGCATCAGCCCCTTGGCCGGTTCTACAGAAGAACCCGGCTTTCCCACGATCATATCCCCGCCGCAGAGGATAGCATCCGGCTTCATCCCATCAATTGCCTCCAAAATCCGGTCATTGTCCGCTCCTTGAGAGGCATTATGAAAATCCGTCAAAAAAGCAAAGCAAAGAAAACCGCTTTGTAGACCGGTTTTCTTCAGCTTCAGCTCATAAGGGTGTACGATAAATCTCTTCATTTCTGCTTGCTCTCACAGGAATCGGCCTGGAAGAGTTCATTTTCCTTCCCTCAGCTTACGGATAAAGAGCTCCAGACGGCCCGTAGCTCTCTTCAGCTCCTCAATGGAATAAGCATAGGAGACGCGGATAAAACCTTCTCCGCAGGAGCCAAAGGCATCGCCGGGAACTACTGCCACCTTCTGCTCCTTCAAAAGCTCTGTGGCAAATTCCTCCGAGGTCATGCCAAACTCGCTGATGTTGGGGAAGACATAGAAAGCGCCATAGGGTTCAAAGCAGGGAATCCCTACCCGGCGGAAGAAGTCCATGAGGAATCTTCTCCTCTGGTTGTAGGAATCCCGCATATTTTTCACATCTTCTTCGGAATTTTGCAAGGCATCAATGGCCGCATATTGGCTGATGGTGGGGGCCGACATAATGCCAAATTGGTGGATCTTCACCATCTGCTGGATGATCTCCGCATTGCCCATGGCATATCCTAAGCGCCAGCCGGTCATGGCAAAGGCCTTGGAAAAGCCATTGATAACGATGGTGCGGTCTTTCATATCCGGCAGGGAGGCAATACTGACATGGGGCTCCCTATAGGTCAGCTCGCTATAGATCTCATCAGAAATCACCAGAAGATCGTGGGCCTTTACTACCTCCGCAATGGCCTCCAGATCCTTCTTTTCCATAATGGCTCCCGTGGGATTGTTGGGAAAAGAAATCATCAAAATCTTAGTTTTCTCCGTCAATACCGCTTCCAACTCCTGAGGCTTCAGGCGGAAGTCATTCTCCTCCTTCAGTTCAATGGGCACCGGAATGCCGTCTGCCATAATGATACAGGGACTGTAGGACACGAAGCAAGGCTCAGTATAAGCCACCTGGTCCCCGGGATTCAAAAGGGCACGAAATGCCGCATCAATGGCCTCACTGCCGCCTACTGACAGGAAAATCTCCTCTTTGGGATCATAAGAAACTCCCATCTTCCGCCGGGAATAATCGCTGATCTCCTGCCGCAGCTCCATCAAACCGGCATTGGAGGTATAGAAGGTTTTGCCATTCTTCAAGGCCCGAATGCCCTCTTCCCGAATATGCCAGGGGGTGTCGAAATCCGGTTCCCCCACCCCCAGGGAAATGACATCCGGAATCTCATTGGCTACATCAAAGAAGCGGCGGATGCCGGAGGGTTTGATGTCCAATACTTTTCTGGATAACTTGTCTCTCATGGGGTAATCACCATTCTTTCATCTTTCTTGGAACCGTCCAGCATGACACCCAGCTCCTTGTATTTGGTCAATGTGAAATGGGTTGTGGTACTTTGCACCTCGTGGATGGAGGCCAGCTTCTCAGAGACAAACATGGCCACCTCCTTCAGGGTTCTTCCCTTTACTGTCACCAGGAAATCGTAGGAACCGGACAGGAGGTAGAGGGATTCCACCTGGGGGTAGGCAGAGATCTGCTCTGCAATCTTCTCATATCCTTCTCCGCCCTGGGGAGTTACCCTCAGCTCAATCAGGGCGGTGATGTCATCCTCCTTGCCCCGGCTCCAGTTGATAAGGGTTCGATAGCCGCAGATGACATTGGCCTCCTCCAGTTCATGAATGGTCTCCTGTACGTCCGCCTCATCCGTATCCAGCATCACCGCCAGATCCCGGCTGCCCAGAAGGGCGTTGGTCTCTATAATCTTCAAAAGCTGCTCTTTCTTGCTCGCATCCATTGTGTCCTCCTCCCTGACGCGGGATTCGCGTCGGCTTGTGATTTCGCTTCCGGCTTTCCGCTTCCGCTTCCGACTTCCGACTTTTGGCTTTTGTTCCCTGGCTTTGGTCTTTGGCTTTTGCGCCTTCGCTTTTTGATTTTTCCATTATACCCCCTATTGCAGGAGTACGCAACCGGAAAAGTCAGGGCTTTTTTACAAGGCATCTATGAATCGCAGAAAAGCTTCTCTCCCCTCTTTCGTGCGTTTGTAGACTCCTGTATCAGCTGTCCGAAGAGGGCAAGATTTCCCTTCCTCCGGTTACTTTTCCCGTATTTTTCACCGCCTGATATCCTGCACGCCACGGGAATATCGCAAGACAGCAGGGGCTTATAATTCCAGCAGAATAGGTGTATGATCCTGGCGGGCACCGGAGTCCAGCATCTCAGATCGCTTCACCTGATCTTTGATTCGGTCGCTGACCAGGAAGTAATCAATGCGCCAGCCGGAGTTATTGGCCTTGCTGGTTTTGATTCGCTGCGCCCACCAGGAATAGACATCTCTCTCTTCCCCATGTAGGTGGCGAAAGGTATCTGTGAAGCCCTTTTCCAGCAGCCGGGTGAAGCCCTCCCTTTCCTCATCGGTGAAGCCCGCCGACCTATGGTTGGAATCCGGATTAGCCAAGTCAATTTCCTGATGGGCAACGTTGAAGTCCCCGCAGGCGATAACAGGCTTGACCCTATCCAGCTTTGCCAGGTAGGCAGCATAGAGGGCATCCCATTGCTGGCGTTCCGGCAGCCGTCTCAAGCCGTCTCCCGCATTGGGGGTATAGACATTGACAAAATAAAAGTCTTCAAATTCCAGAGTCAGAAGCCGCCCCTCATCATCCATGGGGTCCGGTGCCTGCAGACGGGGAACCTCCGCCTTGGGCTCCAGGCCTGCCTTGTAGAGGATCATGGTCCCTGCGTAACCCTTTCTGGCCGGAGGCTTGGAACTAACCCAAACCCATTGATAGGAGGGAAAATATTCCAGCAGCTTTTCCTGCTGGCGGGCATTCATCCCCGAGGCAGGCAGCTTGGTCTCCTGTATGGCAATAACATCCGCCGCCGCCTCCTGAATCCTTGCCAGAACCCGGCGGGACAAATCGGCCCTGGCCGACTCTGAGGTCAGAGCCGCGTTCAAAGAATCTATATTCCAGGATATAAATTTCATCTTTACCTCTTTTTCTTCCTGATGGTGCCACAGACCCTGCGACAGGAACCTTTACTTCTTTATCCGTATTTCGATCCTGCTGCATTGCTTGCGAGTATCCCGCTCTACCTCCAGAATTTCTTCCAGACTAGGATTCTCTATGGCCCGGTGAGCTACCATGGCCTCTTCAATCATGCGATAGATATCCCAAAAGCCAATTTTTTCCTCCAGAAATGCTGCTACAGCGCATTCGTTTGCTGCGTTAAATACCGTCCGCATGGATCCTCCTATGCGGGCTGCTTCCACCGCCAGGGGAATTCCCCGGAAGGTCTCTGTATCCGCTTCCTCGAAGGTAATTTCCTTCAGCTTACGAAAATCCAGCCGTTCTCCCGGCAGATACCTTCTGTGGGGATAATAGAGGGCATATTGGATGGGCAGCTTCATATCTGGCGTTCCTAATTGTGCCAATACTGCCCCATCCACGAACTCCACCATGGAATGAATGATACTCTTAGGCTGAACCACAACCTCAATCTGATCCATTCCCATGTCAAAGAGCCAGCCGGCTTCTATCATTTCCAGGCCCTTGTTCACCAGGGTGGCTGAATCGATGGTAATCTTCCGGCCCATGGTCCAGTTGGGATGTTTTAAAGCATCCTGCACCGTCACATGAACCAGATCATTCCGGCTCTTCCCCCGGAAGGGACCCCCAGAGGCTGTAATCAGCAGCTTAGCAACCTCCCTTTTCTCCTCTTGGTGAAGAACCTGGAAAATAGCACTATGCTCGCTGTCCACCGGAAGGATCCGAACCCCATTCTCCTCTGCCAGGGGCATGATCAGGTGGCCTGCCGTCACCAGAGTTTCCTTATTGGCCAGTGCGATGTCCTTCCCTGCTTGAATGGCAGCCATAGTGGGCTGAATGCCGATCATTCCTACCA
>CAVJHW010000126.1:0-7680 GCA_963649395.1 Coriobacteriaceae bacterium
GCCTCGGCTAAGGGACAGACGGAATCTGGATCAGCCTCAGGCAGCCGGGACCAGGGGGAAGGTGGAGCAGCCTCTGCAGAAGCAGCTGCGGGAAACCGGATTTATGTGCATGTCTGCGGTGCCGTGCAGGTGCCGGGGGTATATGAGCTGGCGGAGGGGAGTCGGGTCTACCAGGCTCTTGCGGCAGCGGGGGGATTGACGGAGGACGCGGATGAGAGGTATCTGAACCAGGCAGGACTTTTGGAGGACGGACAGCAGGTTCTTGTCTATACCCGGGAAGAGATTGCGGCCGGTGTGGTGGAGGGGAACCAAAACCAGAATCAGGGCCAAAACAGCAGGGGAGGAAGTGAAAATGGGGGAAGCGGCAAGGTGAATCTCAATACCGCTGACAAAGACCAATTACTTACCCTCCCCGGTATCGGAGACACCCGGGCGGAGGCCATTCTGGCTTATCGGGATGCCAATGGGAATTTTGCCAGCATTGAGGAAATTATGAATGTGGAAGGCATCAAGGAAAAGATGTATGAGAAGCTCAAGGATTATATAGAGGTTTGAACCATGGATCCCCTGGGAAGCAATCTGCCCGGATAGGGAGGTTTCGAAAGAACCAATGGAGTGGGAAGAACAAGACAGGAGAGGGAAATGGCGAAAAAGGTACTGGTTGTAGATGATGAAAAGCTGATCGTAAAGGGAATCCGTTTTTCCCTGGAGCAGGACGGCATGGAAGTGGAAAGTGCCTATGACGGAGAAGAAGCCCTGCGTATGGCCAAAGAGCATGAATATGATATCATTCTTCTGGATCTCATGCTTCCCAAGATGAATGGCCTGGAGGTCTGTCAGCAGATTCGCGAATTTTCCGATGTTCCCATCGTAATGCTGACCGCCAAGGGTGAGGATATGGACAAGATCCTGGGTCTGGAATATGGAGCCGATGACTATATCACCAAGCCCTTCAATATTCTGGAGGTAAAGGCCCGGATCAAGGCCATTATGCGACGGACCACCAAGACAGCGGCGCCGGAGAAGGCCAAGGTGGTCCAGGTGGGAGAGCTGAAGTTGGATTGTGAGAGCCGCCGGGTCTTTTCCGGCAGCAAGGAGATCAATCTTACGGCCAAGGAATTCGACCTGCTGGAACTTCTGGTCTTTCATCCCAACAAGGTCTACAGTCGAGAGAACCTTTTGAATATTGTCTGGGGGTATGAATACCCGGGAGATGTCCGGACGGTAGATGTCCATATCCGCAGGCTGAGGGAGAAGATCGAACCTCATCCCAGTGAACCCAGATATGTACATACAAAGTGGGGAGTTGGTTACTATTTCCAGAATTAATTGGAAGGGAAGATGGAAGTTTCTTCGAAGCCTCCGCTTTCGGATTATGATTATCATGCTCCTGATGGGGATTGTTCCCACCATTGTGGTGGAATCCGTGGTGGTGCAAAGCTATGAGAATCGAGCCGTTTCCCAGCGAAGCATTATCGTCAAGAATCAAAGTGATATCCTTTGCAACCAGCTGGTGGCGCTGGGCTATCTGGAGGATCCCTCCAATGAGGTCATCAATGGCGAGTTCAATATGCTTACCAGTATCTACGGAGGGAGAATTCTGGTCATCAACAAGGATTACAGGGTGATCCGTGATACCTATGACCTGGATCGGGGAAAATATCTGATCTCCGAGGAGGTGATTAATTGCTTCAATGGCAAGGAAACCAGCCAATACGATGACAAGAATCAATATATCGAGATGACCGTGAAGATCTCGGATCCGGAATCGGCAGATAAGGACATTGTGGGGGTCATGCTCATCAGTGTTTCCACGGTGGAGATCAATGCCAGCCGGGAGATCCTGGAGAAGAAGGGAGCTACGATCCTGGCAATCATCCTTATCCTGATTGGAGTCTTTGTATATCTTTTATCCGGTATTTTGGTAAAACCCTTTCAGAAGATCACCCGTTCCATCGAGGCTCTGGCGGACGGATGGGCGGATGAGACCATTTCCGTACCGGATTATCTGGAGACCGAGCTAATCACCGATGCCTTTAATAAGATGATGACCCGGGTGCGCACCCTGGATGATTCCCGACAGGAATTTGTCTCCAATGTCTCCCATGAGCTGAAGACTCCTTTGGCCTCCATGAAGGTCCTGGCGGATGCCCTGAATATGCAGGAAGATGTGCCCTTGGAGCAATATAAGGACTTCATGCTGGATATCTCCGAGGAGATCGACCGGGAGAATTCTATTATCACAGACCTCCTGTCTCTGGTGAAAATGGACAAGAAGGCCTCGGATCTAAATATCGAATCCGCCAATATCAACGAGCTCTTAGAGCAGGTGCTGAAGCGGCTGCGTCCGATCGCGGATAAGCAGAAGGTGGATCTGACCCTGGATAGTTTCCGCCCGGTGAATGCGGAGATTGACAGGACCAAGATGACCCTGGCTTTGTCCAATCTAGTGGAAAATGGCATCAAATATAACAAGCCGGAGGGAGGCTGGGTGCGGGTATCCCTGAATGCGGACCATAAGTATTTCTATGTAACAGTGGCAGATTCCGGCATTGGGATCCCAGAGGAAGCCCAGAACCATATTTTCGAGCGGTTCTATCGGGTGGACAAGAGCCATTCCCGGGAGATCGGGGGCACCGGGTTGGGTCTGGCCATCACCAAAAGTGCCATTGTCATGCACCGGGGCGCCATCAAGGTATCCAGCAAGGAAAAGGAAGGAACTACTTTTTCCGTAAGAATCCCCCTGGTGTATGTGGCTTAGGAGGGTGCGCATGAAGAAAGATACAAGAATTGGCTCCCGGCGGAAGCCTATGAGAAATGGCTCTCTGTCCGGCTTGCCTTTATCGGTTTCCGCCTTCCTTGTCATCCCGGTGTTGCTTATGCTTCTGGGGATCACTGCTTGCAATGGATTCTCCCGGGCAGAAGAGGACAGCTATTTTCTCTATTACATCGATGCAGAGGAGAATTCCATTCTTCAGGTGGCTTATGAGCCGGAGAATGCCGAAGAAGGTACGGAGGCTCTGGTGGAGGAATTCATTGCCCGGCAGACAGTCACGCCCAAGGATTCGGAACAATATGGCCTCCTGCTTCCCAAGGGAGTAAGCATTATGAGCTACGACCTACAGGAGGGAACCTTGACCCTGAACCTGAGTGAGGAGTATGGTTCCCTGAGCACTTCCAGGGAGATCCTGGCCCGGGCAGGCCTGGTGCGAACCTTTGTTCAGATTCCCGGCATTCAGCGGATGAAGCTGCAGATTGCGGGAGAGCCCCTGCGGGATTCCTCCGGCAAGGAGGTGGGGCTCCTGACCCGGGAAAGTTTTGTAGAGAATTCTGGCAAGGAGATTAATACCTACCAGCGGGGGATGGTTACCCTTTATTTTACCGATGAAAGCGGGAAGAAGCTCCTGAAGGAAGAGCGTAAGGTCTATTATAGCAGCAATATGCCCCTGGAGCGGGTGGTAGTCCAGGAGCTGATCAAGGGTCCCGAGGAGGAGGGGCATTATGCCACCCTGCCTACGGAGACCAATATGCTCAGCGTAACTATTCAGGAGGGGATTTGCTATGTTAACTTTGATGAAAGCTTTTCCAATTCTATTTTAAGCGTTAAGGAGGAGATCCCCATATATTCTATTGTAAATTCTCTGGCCTCCACCTGCCGGGTGAGCAAGGTCCAATTCTCCATCAACGGAAGCAGCTCCGTAACCTTCCGTAAGCAAATCAGACTGGATCAGCTCTTCGAGCAGAACCTGGAGCTGGTGGAGACGGAGTAGAGAACCCAGGGCTTCCCAGGACTTCTCAGGACTTCCCAGGGCTTCCCGGGACTTCCCAGAACTTCCCCGGACTGTACCGGGTCTGCCGTCCGGTCACGGCCGGGAAGGGGAAAGAGTCAAGAAACAGGCAAGAAAACATATGAAAAAAAGACCCTTATGTCTGCTATGTATCGGTCTTATGCTGGCAATCTGGGCGCTGAAGCTGGCAGGGGCTCCGATTTTCGGAGAACCGGCCCTGCCGGCGGAGCTCCACAGCCGTTTACAGGAGGGCATGACCCTACATATCACAGGCACCATCTCAGGCCGGACGGAAAAGTCCGGATCCACGCAATACATTCTAACAGATACATTTCTGAACTATCAAAAGAAAAAAATCTCACTCAACAAAATCCTCCTCAGTTTGCAAAAACAGGAAAATAAGGAAAACCAGGAAGACCAGGAGTATTTCCGCATTGGTGATTGTGTGGATGCTCTGGGTAGTCTGAAGGCTTTGCAGGAGCCAGGCAATCCGGGAGAGTTCCATCGCAAGGCTTATTATGCCTGCCAAAGGATCTATTATTCCATGTGGGGCAATCAGGTAAGCCTGCTCCACCGACCGAATTACTCCCTGGGAGAAGGGCTTCAGAACTTTCGCCAGAAGGTAACGGACAGGCTGCACAGCCTGACGCCGGACAGGATCGGGGGCATTTTGGCTGTTATGACCTGGGGCGAGAAGGAATCTCTGGCGGAGGAAAGCCGTCAGCTCTATCAAATCAGCGGCCTCAGCCACATCCTGAGCATCTCGGGTTTGCATATCAGCTTACTGGGAATGGCTCTCTTTCGGCTGCTTCTCCAGATGGGATGCAAGGATCCCCTTGCCGGTCCCCTGGCAGCGGCTCTCATGGGGCTCTATGCTATCCTGGTAGGCGGCCAGCCCTCGGCTCTTCGCGCCTGCATCATGTTTGGGGTCATGCTGGGAGCCCGCCTGCTGGGGAGAAGCTATGATCTCCTGTCGGCCCTGGCTTTGGCAGGCATCCTTATCCTTTTGGAAAACCCGGCTTATCTCTTCTACAGCGGCTTCCAGCTCTCCTTTGCCGCAGTCCTGGGGGCAGGTCTTTTCTACCCTCTTCTGGCTGCCCTGATGCCTGAGAAGCTGAGAAAATCTCGAAAATTGAGAAAGAAAAGAAAGGAGGGAAAGGAAGGAAAGGGAAGACAAGGGAACCTTTCGGATCGCCGGAATTATCTATGGAGAATCCTGGCAGGCTTGTGGCAGGCAGGAGCCTCCTGGTTATCTGTGAACGTCCTTCTCCTGCCTTTGATCGCTTATTATTTCTATGAGATCCCGGTTTACAGCCTCTTCGCCAACCTTTTACTGGTTCCTCTGGCCGGGTTGGTGCTGGCCTCCGGAATCGGCGGAAGCCTTATCGCCTTGGTCAGTAGGGGACTGGGCAAGCTGATGCTGCAGCCAGCCCTTCTTTGCCTGCAGGTCTTCCAGCTGGTTACCACCGGAACCGCCCGTCTGCCCCGGGCCGTCTGGATCTGCGGCCAGCCCAGCCTTTTACAGGTCTTTCTCTACTATGTGGGCTTGGGAGGCTTGATCCTCCTCCTGGCCAGAAGAGTTGAGGAAGGCAAGAGAAAAGAATGGAGAAAAGACCAGAAGAAGGACCAGGAGAAGGACCAAGAGAAAGTCCAAAAGGACCAGGAGAAAGATCAGAAGAAAGACCAGAGGGGAAGGGGCAGAATCCGGTTCTCTCTTATCCTTGGCCTTGCCGCCGGGATCTGTCTTCAGCTCTTCTGGAAGCCTTCTCCCGGGGTCACCATTACAGCTTTAGATGTGGGTCAGGGGGATTGTCTGGCTGTTACATCCGGGCGGACTGTCTACCTGGTAGACGGGGGGAGCAGTGATGTGAATCAGGTAGGAAACTACCGCATCCTCCCCTACCTGAAGCAGCAGGGGATCGGCTGCTTAGAAGGGATTTTCCTGACCCATCCCGACCAGGATCATATCAATGGAATCCAGGAGCTTTTGGAGGCCATAGCTGCCGGGAAGACCTCTTTGGAGGTAAAGAGGCTGCTGCTGCCCTGGTGGATGCAGGACCAGGAGGAAACCAGGAGTCTCCGGGAGCTTGCCCAGGAGGCAGGTCTGTCCTTACACTATTTGCAGGCCGGGGATTGTATGAGGGCCGGTGACTTGCAGATTCAGGTTCTCCACCCTTCCGCCGGGACTTCCTACCGGGGAAATGAGGGGTCTCTGGTGCTGAAGCTGACCAGTGGCAGCTTTCAAGGGCTTTTGACAGGGGATTTGGAAGGAATTGGGGAGGAGGCGGTGGAAGGTTCAGGCCTCCTGACGAAATGCGATTATCTGAAGGTGGCGCATCACGGCTCTCGTAACTCCACCTCGGCCGCCTTTTTGGACAGGGTTCAGCCTGAAATCTGTATTATCTCTGCGCCTGAGAACAGCATCTACGGGCATCCCCATGCGGAGGTGCTGGAAAGAATAGAAAATCAGGGCGCCTCCTGGTACCAGACGGGAATCAGCGGAGCGATCCGGGTGAAGGTTCAGAAAGGGAAAATGCAGGTAGAGGAGTATCGGCGCTCTTGTGGGTAGGGAGGAAATGTGCTATACTTGCGACAGTTCTGGACAAGAGCTTTTGCAATAAGGCTACCGCAATCCCACTGGCTTTAGACAATGGGTAGTTCACAAGAGGAGAGGGTACATGGACATTTTATATATAGTGATTCCTGCCTATAACGAAGAGGCCAATATCCGCCGGGTTTTGGAGGATTGGTATCCGGTGGTGGAGGCTCACGATGGCGACGGACGGTCTCGTCTGGTGGTGGTAAATGATGGGAGCAAGGATAGTACCGGGGCAATATTGGAGGAATGCGCCCGGGAGATGCCCCTGCTGAAGCCCCTTTCCAAGGAAAATGGAGGGCATGGCGCCGCAGTGCTGTATGGATATCGCTATGCGATAGACCAGGGGGCTGATTATATTTTCCAGACGGACAGCGATGGACAGACCCTGCCGGAGGAATTCCCCCCCTTCTGGGAAGACAGGCAGAAGTATGATATGGTAATTGGACACAGAAAGGGGCGGCAGGATGGCTGGTCCCGCATTTTGGTTACCAAAACTCTGCGGCTGGTCATCCGCCTTTGCTTCGGGGTCTGGGTGACAGATGCCAATACCCCCTATCGGCTGATGAAGGCAGAGGTCTTACAGCAATATCTGGGGCTCATTCCGGAGAATTTCAACCTGTCCAATGTCCTGGTTTCCGTCATCTATGCCAGAGAAAAGCGTCCTACCCTCTTCCGACCGATTACCTTTCGCCCCAGGCAGGGGGGAGTGAATTCCATCAATATTCCCAAAATCTGTAAAATAGGACGACAGGCAGTGGGAGATTTCAAAACCATCAATCGGCAGCTGGCAGCCGCAGAGGCTTCGAGAGAAAAAAAAGACCAGGTGGGAAGGCAGAGTTTCCGACTGGTCCCGGAGGACCCAGCGGAAGGATCAGAAAAGAGGAAGGTATGAAGAATCTGGCGGAGGATATGAGGAAGGGACAATACAAGGGGGTTTACCTCCTCTACGGTTCCGAAAGCTACCTGAGAGATCAATATAAGAAAAAGCTGCTGCAGGCCCTGATGCCGGAGGAGGATAGTATGAACTTTGCCCGCTTTGAGGGCAAGGGACAGAAAGAGGGAGAGATCATGGAATTGGCAGAGACAATGCCTTTTTTTGCGGAGAGACGGGTGATCCTCCTGGAGAATTCCGGCTTCTTCAAGGCAAAGGCAGAGGAGTTGCCGGATTATATGTCGAAACTGCCGGACTATCTGGTCCTGATCTTCGTTGAGGATGAGGTGGACAAGAGAGGACGCATGTACAAGAGTGTCCAGAAGAAGGGTCGGGTGGTGGAATTCCCGCCCCAGAAGGAA
>CAVJHW010000127.1:0-7531 GCA_963649395.1 Coriobacteriaceae bacterium
CCCACAGCCACTTTGCCGCATAATCGTCGCATACATGATTCTTATCCTGACCGAAGACCCCGTTGGTATAAGCCGTCAGATAGGTCAGGGTATCCTCCGCGAAATCAGCGGCAGACTGCTGGGAGAAATAGAGAGAAAGCCACTCAAAGCAGGTATCGGTTCTATTGTTTCGTCGGCAGATCAAGGCCATGGTAATGGCTGTTTTCTCCTCATCTCGCTTCACTGCCTCCGCAATGGCTCGCTCCGCCAGCTGGGGATCATTGCCGATCCAAGCGGAAACGGCGATCAAACAAGGAGCCAGCCAATATTCCGGGGTGGAAAGCATCAATTCCTCGCTGACCCGGGAAATCGTTGTCTTCTTCACCAGGGCCAGATCCGTGGCCTGCAGGACACCCATCATGGTATCTCGAATCACCTGATAATTGCCAAATCTCTGTTCAATCTCCTGGCGAACCCGGATCAGCTCGGTTCTGGCTCGGTTCAGAAGCTCATTCTTCCTCTGCTCCTGGAGCATGGTCATAAAGTCCTTCCGCAGCTGTTCCAGCTCCTTGCGTACCTGATTGACATTCTGATTGGTGGACTGCAGCTTGGCATCCAAAACCTCTGTTTCCTGGAGAATCGCTGACACTGCCCGCTCCAGGTTTTGCAAGCTATAATAACTCACCTGTACATCTGACATATTCCCTGCCCCCTTTACCCGATCTGAGCGTCATTTTCGTATTTTGTGCATAACTTTTGATAGGCTGTCCAAAACTTAGCCCGATAAGCCTGATTGGCTATCCTCTTGATAATCTCCCCGATGGGCACCATGTAATTTGTATAAAAATATCTTGTCTTTTCCCGAAGATAAAAGCTGTTGCCCACATAGGGGGAATCCGGATTCGTCTCAATGGATTTCAAAAGAGCCAGACAGGTCTTTGGTATATTGCAATGCTGGGCCAGTTCCCCGTAGTGGGAGGCCAGATTAGGGGTCAGGTAGGCGGCAGAGGTCCGCCTGGCAATCCAATAGGGACAGACCTTATCGATGAATTCGCACAAGTCCTGGGCCTCCTCAGGCGCCTGCATATTGGCTGCCACGCAGGCAATGACCTCCTCCTCATGGTATTTGAGCAGGGAAGCGGAAGCGATAAAGAGCTCTCTGAGATCCTGGATCTCATCATACTCCAGGGCCACATCCCCCACCTTTTTGAAAAACTCCTGCAGGGATCCGTCCCTTCGAGCCGTAAATTCGTTATAAAAAGCCAAAATATAAAGAGCCGGTACATGATCCACCGATACATTCAGCACATCCAGGGCATAATGCTGGGCCGAGGTGAAATCTCCGCTGGTGAAGAAATTAATCGCATTTCTCTTCCCATATACCACCCTGCCGCTGGCATTCAAGGTGGCTCTGGTATAATATTCCACCTTGCCGCAAGTATTACAAGTCAAAATTCTCTTCTTGGGATCAAAGTCTACATTGGTACTGCCACAGCCATGGCACTCCATCGCCATCATATCCATTCTTCTCTTCCCCGCCCCTTATTGATTGGCATTTCGCATCTTCCAGCTGATCCCTGCCTGGCGGATGGCCTCTGCTATCATCTCTTTGCTGTTATTCTGCTGGAGCATCTGACAGATGTTATCCACCTGGCGGAGAAACAGCTGCTCCTTCTGTTCAGAAAGGAATTGAGAATAATTATTGCTGCAATCCACCGTCTCCTTGAGGGCAAGCAATTCCTTCTTCAGCTGGGGATCCTCTGTCAGGGACAAGGCCGCCCCCAGCTGACGGGATATCAGAGAAATCAAGGAGGTCTTCCCTTGCATGATCCTTTTATCCCGCGCCACGCGGGCGGCATGGGCATCGCTGCCAAGGATGAGAAAAGCAAAAATCACAATCGTGAACAGATTCATGACCACCATGAATTTGGTCAAGGTCGGCCGCCGCATATAAGCAAATACAAAATTCAGAGCCCCCTGAATCAGCCAATAGATAACAACCAGGGGCACCATCAGGGCATTGACCTCGACATCGGCTCCCTCGGTCCCTCTCCTTCCCAGCAGAAGATAGGCCAGACTCAAACCATAGGAGCCAAGCCCGAAAGCAATCCCTGCAATAAAATTCGGATAGATGACATCTCCTCGGGGACCAAAGGCCTCCCAGGAGAAGAGCAGCAGCAAGGCTGCAATCCAAAGACCCATGAGCACCAGATTAATCACTCCCATGGTAAAGCTCAGTTTTCCTCTATTCCTGGCTTCCATTCCCTTCTTTCCCTTCCTTTCTCTAGGCCCGCATTCTCCCTGTGGGGATCTACCCGCCTGCATGCCGGTATTCTCTCCCGGGGACGTCTCCGCCTACAGGCCGGTATTCTCACTGGCGGACTCTCCTCCCACAGTCGGTTTCATCCCAGCTTGTGGCCGCATTCCGGGCAAAACTTTGCCCCCGGGGCAATTGTCTTGCCGCAGGCCGGACAAGCTGTCACCATCTTATGGCCGCAATAGGTGCAGAACTTTGCCCCCAAAGGAATCCTCTTTCCACAGGCCGGGCAGTTCTGACCCGGGGCCTCAAACTTGTACCCGCATTCCATGCAGAATTTGGCCCCTGCCTCTGTCTGGGTATGACACTTGGGGCAAACCTTAGCCGAATCTCCAGCAGTTCCGCCAGCCGATCCAAGGGGTGCTCCCCCAACTGCCCCTGCAGGAGCTCCCGTGGGATCCCCTGGGGCCATCCCGGCAGACATTTCCGAGCCATCACCCTCAGCCATCCGATTCATCTGGGCCTGGGACTGGGCCGCATCCTGGAAGAAGCTATCTGCCACATTCCGCATACCGCCTCCCATGACGCCGCCCATGCCGACACCCATACCGATCCCCATACCGGCCCCCATAAAGCCGCCCACCTGTCCTTCGTTGGCCGCCGCTGTCTGCAGGATATCCGCCTGCCTCTTCTGCAGCTCGGTGATGCCCAGCCGGGCATTGGCCTCAGCCAGAGCACGGGATTCGATATCCATCTTGATGGCATTTCCCTCAGCTTCCTTCTTCAATATCTGTCTCTGCCGATAGGCCTCCAGATCCGATTCCGGCACGCTGATATCCTGGAAAGTAAAGGCATCCAGCGTCACACCGAACTCCTCGAATACCCCCACCAATCGCTCCTTGGTAAGACCGGACAACTCCGACATGTAATTCTTGATATGCAGATATCCAATCTGCTTCTGATCCATATAATGGGCCAAGAGCTCCGGTACATGTCCCAGAATCTCCCTTCGCATGTCATTGATGAAATCCTGTCGCTCATAGACCGCCCTGGTTCCCACCAGCTTCCGAATAAACTTTTGCACCTGAACTTGTGCCATCCCCGGATCCAGGCTCTCCATATGGGCGCCAAACATTCCATTGGCCCGCACGTGAAGCAGCTGATCCAGCTCCGGATCCGTGATATTGACAGGACTCGTCGTCCCCCAGCTCAGATCGGTCATATAGATCAGATTGATAAAATATACCGTACTGTGGTAGGCGGACTTGCCATCCGTCAGCTTATGCGACAGATTTCGAAAGGGGGCAAAGCGGGAATCCCCGGTGGTCAGGGTATAATTGCCGGTAGGCAGCACGGCAACCTGGGGCTGTCCCCCATCCTGAACCGACGAATCCATGCTGCTTCCCCTGTTGAGATTGTTGATAAATACAGCAACCTGGGAGGGAGCTACCGTTAGAATGGAGCCGTTGGGAAAATCCTCATAGGGCCATTTCACCGCTATGTATTGAACTTCCTCTCCCTGTTCCGGTTCCCATCGGATATTATCTACCGAAAAAGAACCAATCAAACCCTTATGAACCCTCTCCTTGGGGTTCCCCATATCATTCGAAAATAATCCCATTTTATATACCTCATGTGCACTTTGAAAGCCCAGCCAAGCAGCCGGGCCGAGGGCAAGCAAAAGTCTTACAACATCTTGATTTTACCATTGAAGTTGCCCTGCTGCAATGGTAAAATATGCTGCCCCCTTGCAAACCAACCTCTTGCCCCAGGGAGCAGGTGCAGCTATTGGAAGAAAAGCTATCTGCCGCCTCCCCTTTCGATATTGACATAGGGGCAGCCTTCCGCCTATAATAACTCATACCCCTTATGGTATGGAGGTGATGGCATGAAGCAATGTATGGACTCGGAGAATCTGCACCGCAGATTAAAAAAGATCATCGGTCAGGTGCAGGCAATCGATAAAATGATTGACCAGGATGTCCCCTGTGAGGATGTTCTTTCCCAGTTGAATGCGGCGAAAGCAGCTCTGCACGGGTGTGGAAAAGTGGTGCTGGAGGGACACATTAAGCATTGTGTCCGGGATGGAATCGAGCATGGCGATGCCGACAAAACAATTGAAAGCTTCACAAAAGCGGTGGAGCGTTTCGCCAATATGGGCTGAAAGAAGGTAGGCTTTTCTACTTAGACGGCTGCAAAAGGGAAAAAGACAGGGAATCGTTTTGTTCTTTCGTCGAAAGACAGAACGATTCCCTGTCTTTTTTCTTGACAACCTATACCCCTATATGTATAATGAAGCCCATACCCCCTACGGTATAGGAAAGGAGTCTCTGATGAAACAAGTTATGAAATCCCTGGAAAACTTCCTGGAACTTGGCGGTGTGAGAAAAGATATCACATTGCTTGTTCTCTCCGGCATCTCCCTAGTGCTTAGCCTGGTCGGCGTCCTTCGGCTGCCCTTTGACATTGCCTGGGTTGCCATTATCCTTTGCGGCGCTCCCATTATTCTCGAGGCGATCATCGGTTTCATCACTGCCTTTGATATCAAGGCGGATGTCCTGGTTTCCCTGGCCTTAATCGCCTCTGTCTGCATCGGAGAGGACTTTGCGGCCGGAGAAGTGGCTTTTATTATGCAAATTGGTGCCCTGCTTGAGGATTTGACCGTAGCAAAAGCAAGGGCAGGGATCGAGAAACTGGTACAGCTCACCCCCCAAACAGCAAGAATTATGGAAGATAACCGCGAGAAAGTGATACCTGCCGACCAGGTAAAACAAGGAACCCGGATCCGGGTTCTGCCCGGCGAAAGCATTCCGGTGGACGGAATCATCCTGTCCGGACATACTTCTGTCAATCAGGCCATTATGACCGGGGAATCTCTGCCTGTAGATAAGACGGTGGGGGACGAGGTTTCCAGCGGGACGGTCAACCAATTCGGCGCCTTCGAGATGGAAGCAACAAGAGTAGGGGAGGACAGCTCTATCCAGCGAATGATTAAGCTGGTGCAATCAGCGGATGCGGATAAAGCCAAAATTGTTGGAATTGCCGACAAATGGGCGACCTGGATCGTCATCATCGCTCTCAGCGCAGCGGCTCTTACCTGGATGATAAGCGGACAGATCCTCCGAGCCGTAACAATCCTTGTCGTTTTCTGCCCCTGTGCATTGGTTTTGGCTACTCCGACAGCTATCATGGCAGCGATAGGAAATGCGACGAGACATGGCTTTCTTGTCAGGGAAGGAGATGCTCTGGAACGGCTTTCTAAGGTAACAACCATTGCCTTTGACAAAACAGGAACCTTGACCTGGGGCAGGCTGACGGTTACGGCTTGCAAAAGCCTATCCGACAGGTTTACCGATGCCGATGTTTTCTCCCTGGCAGCTGCAGCAGAAGTCCTTTCCGAGCATCCCATCGGCAAAGCAATCGTAACTGCTTACCAGGAACAGGTCTCAAAAGGAATCCCCCACTGTAGGGATTTTACCATGACTGTAGGCAGAGGGGTTTTTTCCGAGGTGGAGGGAAAGAAGGTATGGGCCGGCAGCAGGGAACTTTTGATAGAAAATGGCATCCCCGTCAGCGGGAATGCCCATATTTCAGACTTTTATTCTCAAGGAAGCACCGTGATCTACCTTGGCATAGAGGGAGAATGGGCAGGATATCTGGTTCTCTCCGATCAGCTCCGGGAGGAAAGCGGCTCGATGATTGCGAAACTAAAGGATCTGGGGATGACACCTGCCCTGCTTACAGGGGATCATAAAAATGCCGCTGACAATATCGCAGGCAAATTAGGTATCTCAGAATACCGCTTCCAGTGTCTGCCGGAGGACAAGCTGAAATATATAGAAGCCAGCGAAAGGGAGAACAAACCGGTTTGCATGATTGGGGACGGGATCAATGATGCCCCTGCCCTCAAGCGGGCTACCGTAGGAATTGCCATGGGCGGCATCGGAAGCGATATTGCCGTCGACGCAGCAGACATTGCCTTAGTAAATGATGAGGTGAAAGAGCTGCCGCATCTGATCGCGCTGTCTCAGCGAATGATGACCACCATAAAATTGAATATGACCTTTTCCATGGGCTTAAATTTCGCTGCCATTATCCTTGCCATGATCGGTACCCTAAATCCCGTAATAGGCGCTTTGGTGCATAATGCAGGTTCTGTCCTTGTAATTATCCACTCCTCCCTGCTTTTGAAGTGGAGGAAAAAATCCTAGGGCGGCTAAAGCCGTCCCTTAGATCACCCAATCCCAAAATTCCTCCTGCTGCAGTTCGCTGGGAGCGCTGCCCCGACTAAACTGGAGCTCAGGATTCTTGACACTGACCTTCATACCCTCGGATACGGAGTTGACGATAAAGGCATTGCCTCCGATGGTGGCACCCTTGCCGATAACCGTATCCCCGCCCAAGATGGTAGTCCCGGAGTAGATGGTAACATTGTCCCCAATGGTGGGATGACGCTTGACCCCCTTCAGCTGCTGCCCTTGGCGGGTAGACAAAGCCCCCAAGGTCACCCCCTGATAGATCTTCACATGTTCGCCAATTTGGGTGGTTTCCCCCACTACAATGCCGGTGCCGTGATCGATGAAGAAATATTTGCCTATGGTAGCGCCGGGATGGATATCGATCCCTGTCAAACCGTGGGCATATTCCGTCATGATTCGGGGAATCATGGGCACCTTCAGAAGCCAAAGCTCATGGGCGATGCGATATACGGTAATGGCAAAGACCCCCGGATAGCAGAAAATGATCTCATCGGTGCTATAGGCCGCCGGATCCCCATCATAGGCTGCCTGAATATCGGTATAGAGATATTCCCGCAGCTTGGGAATCTGGCGAAGGAATGTATAGACCAGCTCCTCCGACTTCTTGGCCAGAGCAGAACGCTGACATTCTGCGCAAAGCTCCTCACTGCCCAAGGCCTTGGCAATCTGCTTCTTCAGGTGATATTGGATGAATTCCATCCTCTCCCCCACCAGAAACTTCACATACTCCCTCCGTACTCGGTTGGGATCAAAATAACCAGGAAATAAGACCTGCCGAACCTTCTGCACCACTTCGATCAAAACCTCCCGATTCAGGATATTCTCCTCATCCAGGCGGGTTGTCATCCCATATTGGCCATAACTCTCTAAAATATCATTCACTAATTCCTCTGTCCTATGCTCCATCCTAGACTCCCTCTTATTTCCCATTATCCACTACCCACTACCCACTGCCCCCCACCCACTGCCCACTATCCACTGCCCACTGCTCACTGCCCACTGCCCACTGCCCACTGCCCACTGCCCACTGCCCACT
>CAVJHW010000128.1:0-7494 GCA_963649395.1 Coriobacteriaceae bacterium
CATGGTGGAGGTTTCTTGGTGATTCCTGAAAAGGAAGTGCCGGAATTTAAGAAGCATCTGTCGCAAGATAGGTGCTTTTCTTATACTCATTTTTAAGAAGGGAGCGTGATTTCTATGGGAATTTTATCTGGAATATTCAAGGCGAGAGACAAGCCCAGCAATGCCACTGCCGGTAGCGCCTACCGTTTTCTGTTCGGCGGCTCCACCTCCGGCAAAGCGGTGACCGCTTTTGTGTTTAGAGAAACTTCCCGCAAGCAAAAAAAGACAACCTGGGATAATGCAGGTTGTTGCCACTGAGTCATCGCCTCCTTCCATCAAAAAGCCTCTTGCATCACAGCAGCAAGAGGCTCAAAACGAGTGCATTGGCAGCAGGTCATTTGCCATACAGACCACATTTCCGGTTCCTATCTCAACCTTCCTCTTCAGCCAAGTATCCTTCCGTCTGTGGAAATCGTCACAACCTGCCAGGGGATGTCCTTGCCACTCTGCTGCAGGGCTTTGTTTGCCGCATAGGCCAGGCCTCCGCAGCAGGGAACCTCCATGCGAACTAGGGTCAAGCTCTTGATATCATTATTGCGAAGAATCTGGGTGAGCTTTTCAGAATAATCTATACCATCCAGCTTGGGACACCCCACAAGAGTGATATGTCCTTTGATAAATTGCTCATGAAATGCGGCATAGGCATAAGCCGTGCAATCGGCGGCAATGAGGAGATCCGCCCCCTCATAATAAGGCGCACTCACCGGGACAAGTTTAATCTGTACAGGCCACTGCGACAATTGACTAACCGGCTTCACATAGGAAATCTCCTGCATCATTTTCTTCGTGTTTTTCTGCTGGTTTTTCTTCTTATTCTCCGCAACGGCCTTTTCGTCATAGGCAGCCGCTTCACGCTCCACAAAACGTATGGCCCCGGTGGGACAAGTGGGCAGACAATCTCCCAGCCCATCACAATAGTCATCCCGCATCAGCCTGGCCTTGCCCTCCACCATGGCGATGGCCCCCTCGTGGCAGGCGGCGGCGCAGGCACCGCAGCCGTTGCATTTATCCTGATTAATCTCAATCACTCTTCTTTTCATAACCCTACCTCCTTGCTCTTTCGCTCATTCTGTTATAATATATTCTATTATAATACAATAAGTCTCATATGTTTGTTGAATTTTCAACACGGAGGTTCTTTTAAAAATATCTCTGCTACCCCTTCCCCTGTTCGATGGCTTCCGCTTCTTCTTCAGAGGCCATCTTCAGATCATAGGTGTCAAAATTCGCCTCCGTGGGGAGCTGCATTTCTATCCGCGATATCTTATCCATCCGAACATGGCCCTCCCGCAGCTTCATGTCAAAGACATGTCCCCCCTTTGTGCGATCCTCCGACAGGAAATGCAGATGCCAGCCCGGCAGGTTGAATCCATCCATATAGTTGGGGAAATAGAGGCATATGACCGTTCCTCTTATGTGCTCAAACTGGAAGGAATATTGTGTCGTGCGCAACAGTTCCTTCAGGCTGACATGCTGGGATCTTCTCGTGGGGAGCTCAGACCGGGCATCGATCCAATCAAAAATACCATCTATGCGAACCAGGTGCATACTGTTCAGACCAAAATCTTCTTCAATCTTATTGTTCAGCTCTCGCACCAGCCAATCCTTATTATCCATTTGCCCCCAGTCCCAGGACCTGCTGCCCAGCAGCCGAGTCACAACAGCAAAGGGAACCCCGGCCTCCGCCTTCCCCTCACTGACACTGCCATCGGAACCGGCTCGATAACAATGTCCGTCCAGGACAATCATCTCCCCGTCCAGATCCTCGAAGGTACCCAGTCCCGTATCTCCATGGGACAAGAGCTCTCCTACGGATATCACTTTTCGAATATAGCCCAGCGTAAGGGCTTGCAACGTCGACACCTGATAGAGGCAAGACTCTGGAATTGCAGGTTCGTATTCCGTCTTCTTTTTTTCTTCCATACTCTATTTTCCCTTCTCCTCATGTTTTGTGACCACTTCATCCTCATTGAGGGGCGTGTCCGAAAGCCCTTCCCCCACCGACATGCTCCTCAAGGGACTAGCGTTGCGTCGCAAGCATGTCGTGGGCTCAGACTTTTGACACTGTAACCAATATTATAACAGAGATAAGTCCCGGGGTAAATGGCAACCCGGCGGCCAGCTGGCTTTCCTTCCGGGGAGGCGGTGGGTTCCGCCGGGAGGGTGATTCAAAAAGTACTTGCGCATTATAGGCGGATTGTGTATTATGTTACTAGTGTACCGATACACTGGTTTTGAGACGGGTGTTTATGTGCAGACAGAAGAATAGATACCTGTCGCACAATATGGAAGCAGGAGGAGATAAGGAATGACATTTGCAAGTAACAGCGCCTCGACAGCCGGCGGCGGCATGAGTATGATCATCATGATGGTGGCCTTGATTGCCCTGATGTATTTTATGATGATCCGTCCTCAGAAGAAGGAACAGAAAAGGATGCAGGCCATGCTTTCCGCTCTGGAGATCGGTGATGCGGTAGTGACCAACAGCGGCTTCTACGGCGTGATCATCGATATCACAGAGGATGACGTAATCGTTGAATTCGGCAATAATAAGAATTGCAGAATTCCCATGCGCAAGGCAGCTATCGCCCAGGTAGAGAAGCCGGAGGAAGCAGCCGCAGCCAAGGAATCCGATACCAAATCTGTAGATACCAAGAAGAAATAAATAACCAAAGCCGACGGTAACTCCTCGCACATCTGTGCCAGGCAGTTGCCGTCGGCTTTTCTTATTCTTATTCTTATTCTTATTCTTGTTCCTCCCCGGCTCGGAAGCCCTCCAGCTTATCCTTCTTATAGGCGGCGAATCTTCCCTCCTCCAGGGCAGCCCGGATCTCTTCCATCATGGTATTGTAGAAGTAGAGATTGTGGAGGACGCACAGGCGCATGCCCAGCATCTCCTTGGCCTTGAGCAGGTGGCGGATGTAGGCCCGGGAGTAGCGGCGACAGGCGGGACAGCCGCAGCCCTCCTGGATGGGACGGGTATCCAGCTCAAAGCGGGCGTTCAGAAGATTTAATTTCCCCTGATTGGTATATACATGACCGTGGCGACCGTTGCGGCTGGGATAGACGCAGTCAAAGAAGTCTACCCCCCGCTCTACCCCCTCCAGGATATTGGCAGGGGTTCCCACTCCCATGAGATAGGTGGGCTTATCCTGGGGCAGGAAGGGAACCGTCTCTTCCAGAATATGATACATTTCCTCGTGGGTCTCTCCCACCGCCAGTCCTCCCACCGCATAGCCGTCCAGCTCCATCTGGCTGATCCTTTTGGCATGTTCCTTGCGGATATCGGCATAGATGGCCCCCTGGTTGATGCCAAAGAGCAGCTGATGGGGGTTGATGGTATCTTCCCGCCGGTTCAGCTCCTCCATCTTGGTCTTGCAGCGAGCCAGCCAGCGGGTGGTCCGGTCTACGGAATTCTGCACATAAGTCCGGTCCGCCACGCTGGAGGGGCACTCATCGAAGGCCATGGCGATGGTGGAAGCCAGGTTGGACTGGATTTGCATACTCTCCTCCGGTCCCATAAAGATCTTCCTTCCATCGATATGGGAGTGGAAATAAACCCCCTCCTCCTTAATCTTTCGAAGGCTGGCCAGGGAAAAGACCTGGAAGCCCCCGGAATCGGTTAAAATAGGCTTGTTCCAGGACATGAACCGGTGGAGACCTCCCAGCTTCTTCACCACCTCATCCCCCGGACGTACATGGAGATGGTAGGTATTGGATAACTCCACCTGGGTACGGATACCTTCCAGATCCTCGGTGGATACCGCTCCCTTAATGGCAGCCACCGTTCCCACATTCATGAACACCGGGGTCTGGATGACCCCATGTACCGTATGGAATTCTGCCCGCTTGGCACGGCCTTCCGTCTTCAATAGCTTATAGAAACTCATCTAATTTCTTCCTCTTCTCTCTATTTGGCGCTTGCGTCAGCCCCACGAAATGCCAGGCATTTTGGTGGTTGGGCTTGATCCGCTGCCGCATGTTTCATAGTATGCCAATGGCCGCCCTTCTGTCAAGAAGATAAATGTCCCTGTTGTATTTGAGAAAATCTTGTCGTATAATCATAGGAAGCGACGAATTAGGAGATTAAAAGATATATGAATAGTAAGAAAGAATATTCCCTGGGCGTCGACATCGGTTCCACCACCGTGAAGATCGCCATTCTGGACGAAGACCGGCAGCTGCTCTTTTCTGATTATGAACGTCATTTCGCGAATATTCAGGAGACGCTAGCTGCCCTTTTGGCAAAAGCCTACGATGCCTTGGGAGAGATGGTTCTCCACCCTGTCATCACCGGCAGCGGCGGTCTGACCCTGGCCAAGCACCTAGAGATTCCCTTTGTCCAGGAGGTGATTGCCGTATCTGCCGCCCTGCAGCACTATGCCCCTCTGACAGATGTGGCCATTGAGCTGGGCGGGGAGGATGCCAAGATCATCTATTTTGAAGGAGGCAACATCGAACAGAGGATGAACGGCATCTGCGCCGGGGGCACCGGCTCCTTCATCGACCAGATGGCTTCCCTCCTGCAGACAGATGCGGTAGGACTCAACGAATATGCCAAGAACTACAAGGCCATCTATCCCATCGCTGCCCGCTGCGGTGTATTTGCTAAAACGGACATTCAGCCCTTGATCAACGACGGGGCCACCAAGGAGGATTTGGCTGTATCTATCTTCCAGGCGGTGGTGAACCAGACCATCTCCGGCCTGGCCTGCGGCAAGCCCATCCGGGGTCATATCGCATTTCTGGGAGGTCCCCTGCACTTTCTGTCAGAGCTGAGGGCTTCCTTTGTGCGCACCTTGAAGCTGGATCAGGAACATACCATCGTTCCGGACAATTCCCACCTCTTTGCTGCCATCGGATCCGCCATGAATGCCTCAGCAGATGTGGCTGTCTCTCTGGAAGAGCTGAAGTCCCGGCTGGAATCCAAGGTGAAGCTGGAGTTCGAGGTGGCTCGTATGGAGCCCCTCTTCGCCTCCCGGGAGGAATATGACCATTTTCTCCAGCGTCAAAGCGTCAACAAGGTCACGACAAGAGATTTTGCCACCTATGAGGGGAATTGCTACCTGGGCATTGATGCCGGATCCACCACCACCAAGGCAGCTCTGGTGGGGGAGGACGGTTCCCTGCTCTACTCCTTCTACAGCAACAACCAGGGGAACCCTCTGGCTACCTCGATTCGGGCTATCCAGGAGATTTACCGCCAGATGCCCAAGTCTGCCCATATTGCCTACTCCTGCTCCACCGGCTATGGAGAGGCCTTGATCAAGGCCGCTCTTCTGCTGGATCAGGGGGAGGTGGAAACCATCGCCCACTATACCGCTGCAGCCTTCTTCGATCCTGAGGTGGATTGCATCCTGGATATCGGGGGCCAGGATATGAAATGCATCAAGATCAAGGATCAGACGGTAGACAGCGTTCTCCTGAACGAGGCCTGTTCCTCCGGCTGCGGCTCCTTTATCGAGAATTTCGCCCAGTCTTTGAACTACAGCGTCCAGGATTTTGCCAAGGAAGCCCTCTTTGCGGAACATCCCATCGATCTGGGAACCCGCTGCACTGTTTTCATGAATTCCAAGGTCAAGCAGGCCCAGAAGGAGGGGGCTACCGTGGCGGATATTTCCGCCGGACTGGCTTATTCCGTCATCAAGAATGCCTTATACAAGGTCATCAAGGTGTCGGATGCCTCGGAGCTGGGGCGCCATATCGTAGTCCAGGGGGGTACCTTCTACAACGATGCCGTCCTGCGCAGCTTTGAGCGAATCGCGGAATGCCAGGCCATCCGACCGGACATTGCGGGCATCATGGGAGCCTTCGGCGCTGCCTTGATTGCCAAAGACCGGTGTGAGGGGCAGGCAACCACCATGCTGCCCATCGAGAAGATTAATACCCTGGAATATTCCACGAAAATGGCCAATTGCAAGGGCTGTACCAACAGCTGCCGTCTTACCATCAACCGCTTCTCCGGCGGCCGCCAATATATCAGCGGCAACCGCTGCGAGCGAGGAATCGGCAAGGAGAAGAATGCCAACCATATTCCCAACCTCTTTGACTACAAGTATAAGAAGCTCTTCTCTTATACCCCTCTGACCCAGGAGGAGGCCAGAAGAGGCCAGGTGGGAATCCCCAGGGTTTTGAATCTCTTTGAGAATTATCCTCTCTGGTTTACTTTTTTCACCAAGTTGGGCTACCAGGTGGTTCTCTCCCCTACCTCCACCCGCAAGATCTATGAGCTGGGCATTGAATCCATCCCCAGCGAGTCGGAATGCTACCCTGCCAAGCTGGCCCACGGACACGTGACCTGGCTCCTGCGTCAAGGGGTCAAGTATATCTTCTATCCCTGCATTCCCTACGAGCGGGAGGAGTTTCAGGGGGCGGTCAACCACTACAACTGTCCCATTGTCACCTCCTATGCGGAAAATATCAAGAATAATGTGGATGAGCTCAAAGATCCCTCCATCACCTTCCAGAACCCCTTCCTGGCCCTCACCAGCCAGCAGGTTCTGGCGGATGAGCTGGTCAAGCTCTTCCCTGACATTCCGGAGAAGGAGGTGCGGGAGGCCTGTCAGGCCGGTTGGGAGGAAATGACCCGGGTACGGGAGGATATCCGCCATAAGGGGGAGGAAACCCTCCGATGGATGGAGAAGACCGGCCATCGGGGCATTGTTCTAGCAGGACGTCCCTATCATATTGACCCGGAGATCCATCACGGTATTCCGGATATGATCAATTCCTATGATATAGCGGTTCTGACAGAGGACTCTGTGTCCCATTTGGCAGATCTGGAGCGGCCCCTACGGGTCAACGACCAATGGATGTACCATACCCGCCTCTATGCGGCCGCCAACTATGTGAAGACCCGGGAGGATCTGGATCTGATCCAGCTGAATTCCTTCGGCTGCGGCCTGGATGCCGTGACCACCGATGAGGTCTACGAGATTTTGACCCGGAGCGGCAAGATCTACACCTGTTTGAAGATTGACGAGGTCAACAACCTGGGAGCCGCCCGGATCCGTGTTCGATCCCTGCTGGCAGCCCTGCGGGCCAGAGATAAGAAACCGGAGGCGCGCACGGTGAAGCCCTCCTCCATCGAAAAGGTGGTATTTACCCCGGAGATGCGGAAGAATTATACCATCCTCTGCCCCCAGATGTCCCCTATCCACTTTGAGATCATCGAACCGGCCTTCAACGCCGGGGGCTACAATCTGGAGATTCTGCCCAACGACAACAAGGAGGCGGTGGATGTTGGCCTGAAATATGTCAACAATGACGCTTGCTACCCCTCTCTCATGGTGGTGGGACAGATTATGCAGGCTCTCCTGTCCGGCAAATACGACCTGCACAAGACAGCAGTCATCATGACCCAGACCGGCGGAGGCTGCAGAGCCTCCAACTACATCGGCTTCATCCGCCGGGCCTTGAAGAAGGCAGATATGGCCTATATTCCGGTCATTTCCC
>CAVJHW010000129.1:0-7459 GCA_963649395.1 Coriobacteriaceae bacterium
GTGCATACCTTCGCACCGGAGGTGGAATCCGTACTGGATTCCATCGAGGATCTGCTGGGAAATGACATTCCGGCTGAGCAGAAGCGTTTCTATGCCGTGAAGCTCTTCGAGCGGGATAACAAGATTTCTGAAAATATGACTCGGGTGCCGGAAGTGGAAAATATTGTTGCCCAGGCGGAGAAGGACCTGGATGACGATGCCGAAAGTATCATTACCAATGAGCGCTATAATTATATTTCCAAGGTAATTAAGAAGTCTTATGCCAAGAAGAGCAGGGAGAAGATGTCCACTTCCGACAAGATCGACCGGGTGCTGACCAACCGCTGGTTGGGTCTGCCTATCTTCGCGGCCATTATGTTCCTGGTTTATTACGTATCTGTGACCACTGTGGGATCTTTGCTGACAGACTGGACTAACGACACTTTGTTTGGTGAGTGGATCATACCGGCTGCCGGGGATGGCTTGTCCGCCATCGGATGCGCTCCCTGGTTGCAAGGCTTGCTGGTTGATGGTATAATCAGTGGAGTAGGTGCGGTACTTGGATTTGTACCCCAGATGCTGGTACTGTTCATCTTCCTGGCTTTCCTGGAGTCCTGCGGTTACATGGCTCGTGTAGCATTTATCATGGATCGTGTCTTCCGTAAGTTCGGACTTTCCGGAAAATCCTTTATTCCCATGCTCATCGGAAGCGGCTGCGGAGTTCCCGGCATTATGGCTTCCAGAACCATTGAGAGCGACCGTGATCGTAAGATGACGATCATGACCACCACCTTTGTACCCTGCGGCGCTAAGCTGCCTATCATCGCCATGATCGCCGGTGCCTTCTTCGGCAATGCCGGGTGGGTATCCTGGAGTGCCTATTTCATTGGTGTAGCTGCTATCGTATGCAGCGGTATCCTGCTGAAGAAGACCAAGATGTTCTCCGGTGATCCGGCTCCCTTTGTTATGGAGCTGCCGGCCTATCATATGCCTACTGTGGGCAATGTCCTGCGCAGCATGTGGGAGCGGGGCTGGTCCTTCATCAAGAAGGCCGGTACCATCATCCTCTTGTCTACCATCGTATTGTGGTTCCTGATGAACTTCGGCTGGGCAGATGGCTCCTTCGGCATGCTGGATTTCGAAGGCCTGGAGGGGGCTGCTCTGGAGACAGCCCAGGCAGAATGTATTCTTGCTAAGATCGGTAATGTCATTGCTCCTATCTTCGCTCCCCTTGGCTGGACAGCCGGAGGCGCAGGCTGGAAGATGGCTGTTGCCGCTGTCAGTGGTCTGATCGCAAAGGAGAATGTAGTAGCTACCTTCGGTATGCTCTTCGGTTTCGCAGAGGTTGCAGAAGCAGGAGAGGAGATTTGGGGTCAGCTGGCTCTGAGCCTTAGCGCAGTTGCTGCTTATGGCTATCTGGTATTCAACCTGCTGTGCGCACCTTGCTTCGCAGCTATGGGTGCTATCAAGCGTGAAATGAACAACCGCAAGTGGTTCTGGTTCGCCATCGGTTATCAATGTATCCTGGCTTATTGCGTAGCCCTGTGCATCTATCAGTTCGGTACTGTATTTACAGTAGGTGCCAGCGCCATCAATGTTTGGTTCTTTGTAGCCATTCTGGTTTTGGTGGGCTTCCTCTATCTGCTCTTCCGTCCCTACAAGGAGAGCAAGACCCTGGATGCCAAGGTTCGTGTGGGTCATCGGGCTTAAGTTTTCCCTGAGATTCCCACAGACAAGGACACAAGGCTCCTGACAGGGCATTTATGGGCATGCGAGCTGAGCCGGCTCCTCTGATCGGTCTTTACCGGAAAGGAGGGAATGATGGGACAGGTTATGAATCTTCCTACGTTCCTTGTTTTATTGGTGGTCATTGCTGTGATCGCATTGGCTATCCGCAGTATGTATAAGGATAAGAAAGCAGGCAAGTCCTGCACCTGCGGCGGCTGCACGGGATGCAGCAGATGTCACGGGTCCTGTCATACGGGAAAGAAGCATTAGAACAAGAGATCAGCTATCATACAAGGGGTGTCGTTTTCGGCACCCCTTGTTGGTAAATAAAAAAACATTTTAAAAAGAGGAGGAAATAACAATGACGAATCCATTCAAAAGCGCAAAATTCTGGTTATTTGTAGGAGGTACAGCAGCGGGACTCTTTGCCAAGAGTAAAACTGCCCGGAAGGCCTGTGTCAACGGTCTGGCTGCGGGTATGCAGCTGAAGGACAATGTGAGCGCGGGGCTGCAGAACATGAAGGAAGAGGCACAGGATATCTACGAGGATGCCAAGAGAAAAGCAGCAGGAGATGAGGCAGACCAGTGAAATATCTGATCATTTATGATAAGCCTGGCAGACTTCGGGTTCGTATGGGCAAATATGCCTTTACTAAGGAGCAGGGCTACGGTCTGGAAAAGCTGCTGCAGGACGTAGCCGGTGTCTGCTCTGTGGAGGCGACAGCCTGTAACGGAGGTATCCTGATCTCCTATCAGGGGGTTTGCCGACAGGATTTGCTGACCCTGCTGGATGGCCTGAAGAGAAGTCAGCTGCCTATCGCAGAGAAGAGCACGGACAATGAGGCCCGGGATCTGACCCAGGGATTTGTCAGTCAGGTAGCACGAATGGTTACAATGCATTATGCCATCCGTCTCCTGGTTCCGGCCCCCATACGGGCTATTATGACTCTTTGGCGGGCCACCGGCTTCATCCGCAAGGGGATCCGGGCTTTGACCTCCGGCAAGGTGAATGTGGAGGTTCTGGATGCGGCTTCCATTACCTGTGCCCTGGTCCAGGGAGACACCAGAACGGCCTCCTCCATCATGCTTTTGCTCCGTATCAGCGAATGCCTGGAGGATACCACCCGGAAGAAGACCCGCAATGCCCTGGCAGGCAGCCTGGCGGTACATGTGGACCAGGTCTGGATGGTGACAGAGGCTGGCGATGTCAAGGTGCCTTTGAAGGACATCCGTACAGGGGATCGGATCCGGATCCAGGTAGGCAATATGGTTCCGGCAGATGGAACCGTCCTGGAGGGCAATGCCATGGTCAACGAGTCCTCCATGACCGGGGAATCTATGTCCGTTCTTCGCAAGGAAGGCCATACGGTATATGCGGGAACCGTGGTGGAGGAGGGAAGTATTGTAGTTCAGGTGAACAAGCTGCCCTCGGAGAGCCGGATTCAGTCTGTGGCCCGCATGATCGACCAATCCGAACAGCTGAAGGCAGGACTGCAGGGCCGGGCAGAGCGGCTGGCGGATACTATCGTTCCCTTTAGCTTTGCGGCTTCCCTGGCTACCCTGGTATTTACCAGGAATTTCACCAAGGCTATGTCGGTTTTGATGGTGGATTATTCCTGCGCCCTCAAGCTTTCCATCCCTATCGCTGTCATTTCTGCCATGAGAGAGGCGGCGGGACGGCGGATGCTGGTGAAGGGGGGCAAGTTCCTGGAGAACTTTGCCCAGGCAGATACCATTATTTTCGATAAGACCGGTACCCTGACCTCCGCCTCCCCGGTGGTGGCCAAGGTGGTGCCCCTGAATGGCTATAGCCGGGAGGAGGTATTGCGGGATGCGGCCTGTCTGGAGGAGCATTTTCCCCACAGTGTGGCCAAGGCCATCGTACATAAGGCCGAGGAGGAGGAATTGCATCACCGGGAGGAGCATGCCAAGGTGGAATATGTGGTGGCCCACGGCATCAGCACCATTTTGCGGGACCGCCGGGCTCAGATCGGAAGTGCCCACTTTATCTTCGAAGATGAGGGAGTGCCCTACACGGAGGAGGTACAGAGGGTGGAAAGCCAGGAAATGCAGGGGCTGTCGGTAATCTACCTGGCGATTGGGAAAGAAGTAGCTGGTCTGGTAGGAATCGAGGATCCGGTGAGGGCGGACGCCGCCCAAGTGGTAGAATCCCTGCGGAAGAAGGGCTTTCGCCATATCATCATGATGACCGGAGACAACGAGGCTTCCGCCGCCCGGGCTGCCGCCGAACTCGGCATTAGGGAATATCACGCCCAGGTTCTGCCGGAGAACAAGGCAGAGATGGTGCAGCGTCTGAAGGCCGAGGGACACAAGGTGGTGATGGTAGGAGACGGCATCAACGATTCTCCGGCTTTGGCCTCTGCTGATGTATCTGTGGCTATGAGGGATTCTTCGGATCTGGCCAAGGAAGTGGCAGATATCACCCTGTTGTCTGAGAACTTGACGGATCTTTTGGTGCTGCGGGAGCTCAGTGAGAGACTGCTGGGCAGAATCTATCAGAATTATGGCTTTATCCTGTCCTTCAATACCCTGCTGATGGGATTGGGCATCGCAGGAGTCCTGAGCCCCTCTACGACCTCCTTGATGCACAACTTGTCTACCATGGCCATCAGTGCGGGGAGCACAAGATTGTATCTGGATAGGGAGAATGAAAAAAATTAATTTTCCCCCTTTACAAAGTCCTCAACCTATGGTAGTATAGGAGCGTGGTTAGAAGATACTAACCAGCTGCATACAAAAATCCTTTCAAATGTTGTGACACCTGGATTATTTCCGGGAGTTGCAGCGACCCAGTGAAGAAACGGGGTGCGCACAGCCCCGTTTCTTCAAAACCAATAGTTAGAAAGGGCTAACCTATGAAGGAGTCAGATTTCGGAGATTGCACAGGCCGTGCCCTTAGCACTGACCAGACAGACTGCAGGAAGCGCACGGACCGGACGAACCCTACAGAGCGCACGGAGGAGAAGACCCGAATACAGACAGCAAGCCAGTGTGCCCCTGTCATCGCCGGAATCAAGGTTTCGAACCTCTTGATTCTGGATGAGGTGAGCCCTCTGACTATCATGAAGCTGCTGGATGGAACCGGCTTGTCCTTCACCTATCTCTATAGTGGATGCAGCCGCAAGGTTTGGCTGGTCTATTGGCTGGAGGGCATGGAGGAGATCCTGAGCAAATCGGAGAATCAGAGCTTTCTAAGACTCTTGGGTTACAAGGATTTCGACTGCGGGGCTGTTCTGGCACATTTGAAGGAAAGGTATCAGGCTTACCTGCGCCTGGGAGAGGTTTATCCCCATGAGCTGGGTCTGCTGCTGGGCTACCCCTTGGCGGATGTACAGGGATTCATGAAAAACCGGGGTAAGAATTACCTGTATTCCGGCTATTGGAAGGTCTACAGCAATGCCGAGGATGCCAAGAGAACCTTTGCCAGATATACCCAGGTGCGGCAGGAAGCTGTCCGCTTTGTCCGGGAGGGCAAGGGATTCTGGGAGATGACAGGCGGTTTCAGTCGGCAATGTGCCGTTTGAAGGGAAGATTTCAGGAGGAAGTTATGAGTCAGATTATTGTAGCATATTGGAGTGGAACAGGGAATACGGAGTTGATGGCACAGGCCATCGGAAAAGGCATTGAAGCAGCAGGCGGGGAAGCTAAGGTTGTATCTATGGAAGATATTACTCCCGCTGATTTGAAGACAAGCACCTCTTTTGCCCTTGGCTGTCCGGCTATGGGAGCGGAAGAGCTGGAAGATACGATTGTAGAGCCCTTCGTAGACGAAGTGGAGAGATTCGCAGCGGGCAAGAGAATTGCCCTGTTCGGTTCCTATGACTGGGGCGATGGCGAGTGGATGCGGACCTGGACGGATCGGATGAAGGATGCAGGAGCAACCATCATCGGTGACGAGGGTTTGATCTGCAACAACGAGCCGGATGACCAGGCCAAGGCTTCCTGCGAGAAGCTGGGCCAGGAATTAGTGGCCGGCTGACCTTTATCCGTGGCAGCGCTGAACCATGTGCAGCAGGGGAACTTCCTCCCTGGCTGGTGATTGCGTCAGAAGCTGGAACTATTTACAAGACAATTACTCAAGTTTGTTTATATTACCCATCATTTAGGCCGGGATGTTCCCATCAAACATCCCGGATCCTCCTCCAAACAAAGACAGCCCTTCTGCATGTGCCCTACAGGTATTTGCAGGAGGGCTTGTTTTTTGGGGGAGGCAGCTGCAAGTCCTTAATTCACACAAAAATAATCAGAAAACAACAGAAATCAAAGCATAAAACAGGCGAAAACACAGAAGAATGAACGATTGACAGACAGAAATAAAAACTTTATACTGAAAGCGTGGTGTTTATGTGCTTTTACGTTGTTTGAGGGTTGAGAGACCCGAAAGGTCGGCTGAGAGCAGGGATTGTACCTTGTTTTTACAGCCGATAGAATACGATTGGTGGAGGAAGAAGCATGAGGAAAAACCTGATTGTTGGTCAGTCCGGCGGGCCGACTGCGGTGATTAACTGCAGCCTGTACGGCGTCGTGACGGGAGCCTACAGGGAGGAGCAGATTGAGAAGGTCTATGGCATGGTCAATGGGATCGACGGCTTTCTGAAGGGAAAGAAGCTGGATTTCCAGACCATGTGGGAGGACGGAAGCCTGGAGAAGCTGAGGACAACTCCCGGCGCATTTCTGGGATCCTGCAGGTACAAGCTGCCGGAGGATCTGACGGATGCGGTTTATGATGATATTTTCGCAAAATTGGAAGAGCTGAATGTGGGTTACTTCTGCTATATCGGCGGCAATGATTCCATGGATACGGTGAGCAAGCTGTCTAGGGTGGGGGCTGCCCGCAAGAGTGATATCCGCTTTATGGGTGTACCCAAGACCATTGATAATGACCTGGTTCTGACCGATCATACCCCCGGCTACGGAAGCGCAGCCCGCTATGTGGCGGAGACAGTAAGGGAGATTACCTATGATGCCAGTGTCTATGACAGCAAGTCCGTGACCATTGTAGAGATTATGGGACGGGACGCAGGCTGGCTTACGGCCTCCAGTGTATTGGCCCGAGAGGCAGACCGGAGGAATCCGGCTCTGATCTATCTTCCTGAGGTGAATTTTGATATTGATCAATTTATCAGTCAGGTGGAGGAAGCCATGAAGGAGCAGCCCAATCTGGTGGTATGCGTGTCAGAGGGCATTCATGATGCCCAGGATAAGCTGATCTGTGAATATGAATCTGAGACAGGACTGGATTCCTTTGGTCATAAGATGCTGGCCGGATGCGGCAAATATCTGGAGAAGCTGGTGAAGGATCGTCTGGGCTGCAAGGTGCGTTCCATCGAATTGAATGTTTGCCAGCGGTGTTCCGCTGCCATGATGTCGGCAGCTGACCAGGAGGAAGCAGTGAAGGCAGGAGCATTTGCAGCGGCATCCGCCGTGGCAGGAAGCACCGGTATGATGGCGGCCTTCCAGAGACAGGAAGGGGAGGAATATTCCATCCAGTGCCTTCTGCGGGATGTCAATGAGATCTGCAATAAGGTGAAGAAGGTTCCCCTGGATTGGATCATCAAAGAGGGAAGTGATCTGGCACCGGCCTTTACGGAATATGTGAAGCCTTTGGTACAGGGAGCTGTATCGCTGCCCATCGGAGAGGATGGCTTGCCCGCCTTTGTGAAGAGGTAAAGGGGCAAGAACCCGAATTGAGGGAGGATTGTGGGAGTGCGTAGCACGGAACAATCCGTGT
>CAVJHW010000130.1:0-7310 GCA_963649395.1 Coriobacteriaceae bacterium
GCACGTTAGTGCGTAGCAGCTGGCTTTCGAAAGCCCCGACAAGCAGCCGGGCTGAGGGCAAGTTTGCAGCACAGAAGCGAACAGCTTCTGTGCTGTTTTTTTGGCCAAAATCCCCCCACCAATTGCCAATATGGCCACATTCAAAAAAGGAAACTCCTGTGTTTTAATGAATACAACAAGAAAACACTATGTAATGTGACAGGAGGAAAAAGGATGAAAAAAAGAGTATTGGGAAGTCTTATGGCGGTCACCTTGACCACAGCCATGCTGGCAGGCTGCGGGGGGAGCAATTCCTCTTCCAACAGTGCAGACACCTCAGGAGGATCCGCTGGGGACACCAGCGGAAGCTCGGCTGCGACATCGGCTTCTTCCTCAGAAGCTAAGGCCGGAGAAAGGTTGAAGTTTGTATACATTTCCAAACAGCTGACCCATCCCTGGTTTGTACAGGAGGAGATGGGAATCAAAAAGGCCTGCGAGGAGCTGGGTATTGAATACGTAGGCATTGACAGTGATGGCAATGACGAAAAATGCCTGTCGGACATCGACAGTGCATTTACCATGGAGGCGGATGCCCTTTTGATGTGTATCACCAATCAGAGCATGGGACCCAATGTTGCTTCTATGTGTGAGGAAGCAGGCATTCCTCTGGTTACCATTGATGACAATATTGTGGATGCAGACGGCAACCAGGTGCCGCACGTAGGTATGCCTACAGAAGAGGTTGGCATGCTGGGCGGCGAGGAGCTGGCCAAGATGGCGAACGAGAGGGGATTTTTTGAGGAAGGAAACGTAGTGAAGGTGCTTCAGATCGACATTCCTACCAATACCGTATTTGGCCCTAGATTGGATGGCTACAAGAAGGCCTTGATGGAGAATACCCCTCTGACCGAGGATGACTTTATCCGCGTGGAGGCAGGAGATCCGACGGCAGCCTATGAGGGGAATCTGACGGTTTCCACTCCTGTCATTGTGGGACATCCGGAGGTAACACATTGGATCATCACCGGAGCCAATGACGATTGTGCATTGGCACCCATGACTGTGCTGGAGGAACAGGGATTCGACATGGACAAGGTATTGGGCTGTGGCTTGGGCGGCTATGAGATGTCCCTGGAACAGTTTAAGGCTGGCAACCAAAGCTATATTGCCATTGTTCTTCAGCCGGATGTGGAAGGCTATAATGCAGTAAAGATTGCCTATGATTACGTTGTGAATGGCACCGAGATGCCGGAAAATACCTTTGTGTCCGGATCCATAGCGAATGCTGAGAACTACCTGGACTACTTCCCGAATGGGAAATTAATGTCGGATCAGTAAAGAGAAGGGAGGGGCTGCGGATTCGACGCAGTCCCTTTCGACCGGAAGGAGGCGGAATCTTGGAAGATAGGATCATACAATGTAGTGACATCCGGAAGACCTTTCCGGGAGTGGTGGCTCTGGATCAGGTTTCCTTTGATCTGAAACAGGGGGAGGTACACGCTTTATGCGGAGAAAATGGGGCTGGAAAGTCAACCCTCATCAAGATATTGACCGGTCTATATGGAAAAGACAGCGGGAAAATATACTATGAAGGGGAGGAGGTGAATTATCGCAGCGTCCAGGAGTGTAGAATGCATGGAATCTCTCTGATTCCCCAGGAGATTCATTTGGCTCAGGATTTGACCGTGGCAGAGAATATTATGATGACCAATTATCCGGGGAAAAAGTGGAAAGTGGACTGGAATGCCATGAGGGAAAAGACCAGGGAATTGCAAAAGAGGATCGGATGCGAGGATTATTTTACCCCGGATACTCGGGTGGGGGAACTCAGCTTGGGATACCAACAGTTGATAGAGATTATGAAGGCTATTTCCACCGATCTGAAGGTGATCGCCTTTGATGGGCCCACCAGTTCCCTCTCCGATGAGGAGACAGAACGACTCTTTCACCTGATCCGGGAATTGAAGGAGCAGGGAATATCCATCATCTATGTCAGCCACCGCCTTGCAGAAATCTTTAAGATCTCTGACCGAATTACGGTCTTTAAGGACGGAAAATATGTGGGAACCAGGAAAAGGGAGGAGGTCACAGCCGATGGTTTAGTCTCCATGATGGTAGGCAGAGATATGAGCGGCTTTCAAAAGCAGGAAAGCTACGCTGATATGTCCGTGAAGGTTCTGGAAGCGGAGCATCTCAGCTGGGGAAAAAAGGTGAAGGATGTGTCCTTTTCTCTTCACAAGGGAGAGATCCTGGGCCTTTTCGGAATTGTCGGTGCAGGCAGAACGGAGACAGCCAGGCTTTTGTTTGGTCTGGAGAAAAAGGACAGCGGCAATATCCGCATCCATGGGAAACCGGTCGATATCAAGAATCCTGGCCAGGCAGTGGGGAAGGGGCTTGGATTCGTGACGGAGGATCGAAGAGGAGAAGGCTTATCCACCATCAGCAGTGTGGAATGGAACATCACCATGCCCTACCTGGAAAGGCTTTCCTCCAGACTTCACAGAATCTACCATAAAAAGGAGCTGAAAAAGGCCCAGGAATTGTCTGAGAGACTCCGCATTAAGATGGCTTCTCAGAAGGAACCCGCTGCCTCCCTGTCCGGAGGAAATCAACAAAAGATCGTAATTGCAAAATGGCTGGGAGCTAATTCCGATATTCTGATCTTCGACGAACCCACACGAGGAATCGATGTAGGAGCCAAGGCAGAGATCTATCGGCTGATGGAGGAACTGGCGGCGGAGGGAAAATCTATTTTGATGATTTCATCGGAATTGCCGGAGCTTCTTGCTCTGTCCGATCGGATTCTGGTTTATCGAGACGGAGAAATCAACAAGGAATTTACAGAGGTCAAGGGCCTGACGGAGGAAATGGTTCTCCATTATGCCATTATCAAAGACGAAGGAGGCACAGAAGCGTGAATGCTAATATGGGCAAAACAAAGAAAATAAATGGGGATTCCCTAAACAGGTACATCCTGATCGTCTTGCTGGTTGTGGAATTGATCGCATTTTCTGTAATATCCCCCTATTTTTTGACGATCAAAAACATTTTCGCCATAGGCTTGAATATCTCTGTCCTTGGTATTGTGGCGATTGGACAGACCATCTGTATCCTTACCTCGGATTTTGATCTGTCTGTGGGAAATGCAGCCGCCTTTACCGGAATCATGCTGGGCTTCTTCTTCCAGAATATGGGACTTCCCTATGTCCCGGCCTTCCTGCTGGCTCTTCTGGTGGCAGCCTTGATAGGTCTTGTCAACGGCCTTTTAATTACCAAGCTGAAAATCAATGCCTTTATCACCACCATGGCAACCAACTTCATGCTGGGCGGAATGGTTTTGCTGGTATCCAACGGAACAGCCATTCTGGTCTCCGACAAGTCCTTTGGCTTGCTGGGCAAGACAACCCTGACCACTTTGAAGATTCCCCTTCCTATGGTTCTCCTGCTGGTCCTCTATCTGATATTCGCCTGGATCCTGAAAAATACAGTTCTTGGCCGCCATATCTACTGTGTCGGAGGTAACGCAGAGGCAGCCAAGATTGCCGGAATCAATATTCACCGGGTAAAAATTATTGCCTATATCATGAGTGCCGTCCTGTCCGGTTTTGCCGGTATCATCCTGTCTTCCAGAATGAATGCGGCTCAGCTGACCGTCGGAAGTACCTACAGCATGGAATCCATCGCCGGAACGGTTCTGGGAGGTACCATTTTGGCGGGGGGAAAAGGAAAGATCATGGGTACCCTGGTGGGTGTCCTGATCACCGGAATTCTGTCCAATGGACTAACCATGGTGGGAGTCAGTCAAGCCTGGCGAGATATCGCTACCGGTTTGTTATTGATCTTCGCCATCGTCATGCAGAATATGACCAGTAAGATCAAAGCTTAGCTTTATGACACAGCAACCAACGCCGAGAACGGAGGAAAGTAAAATGACATCAAGAGAAAGAGTAATTGCAACCCTGAACCACCAGGAACCGGATTATGTCCCCCTTGATCTGGGAGGCTGCGGACAGACGGGCATCAATGCCAGCACCCTGTATCAGCTTCGCAAGGCCTATGGGCTGGAGGAGCATCCCATCCGGATTGTGGAACCCCTGCAGCTGCTGGGAGAGGTGGAAACAGATCTGTTGGAGAAGGTGCATGGCGACGTAGTGCCCCTTTGGAATCGTACCAATCTCTTTGGTATGCGAAACGATTGTCTGACCAAGCCCTGGAATATGCCGGACGGTACTCCCACCATGATGTCTGCAGATTTTGAATATGATATCGATGAGAGAGGATATACCTTAGTATATCCCTGTGGAGATCGCAGCGCTGCCCCCAGCCTTCAGATGCCTCAGGGTGGTTCCTTCTTCGATAATATCGAGCGGTCCCACTATGATGAGGACAACCTGACTCCCTTTGAGGATTACAAGGATTCCTACCCAGTCAAAACGGAGGAAGACTGTAAATATTGGGAGGAGAATATTCGGAAAATTTATGACAATTCAGATTATGCTATATTCGGTGTCCTAGGGGGAATGAGCATCGGAGACGCTGCAGAGGTTCCGGGGCCATTTCTGAAAAGCCCCCAAGGGATCCGCAGTGTGCAGGACTGGCTGATGGCCCACCTGATGTACCCGGAATATGTCCAGGAGGTATTTGAAATTGCGACGGAGGCTACCCTGAAGAATCTGGAACTCTATCGTCAGGCTGTTGGCGACAAGATTCAAGCTATCTGGCTGTCCGGCACGGATTTCGGCACCCAGAATGCTCCCATGCACTCCCTGAACACCTTCCGCACCCTCTATAAGCCCTACTATAAAAGAGTAAATGATTGGGTTCATGAGCATACCAGCTGGAAGACCTGGTATCATACCTGTGGCGCGGTAGCTGAGTTTATGGAAGATTTCATTGATATGGGCATGGATGTGGTGAATCCTGTCCAGCTGTCCGCAGCCGGAATGGACGGCAAGGAATTAAAGGAGAAATACGGCAATCGCCTGACCTTCTGGGGAGGGGGCGTAGATACCCAGCATACCCTTCCGTCGGGAAGTCCCCGGGAGGTATACGATCAGGTCATGGAACGCTTGAAAATCTTCTCACCCGGCGGTGGCTTTGTATTTGCTACCATCCACAACATCGTGTCTAATGTACCGGCGGAAAACTTGAAGGCCATGTATCAGGCCGTCAATGATTTCCGGGGAATATGATGAAAATAGAGGTGCCTTACATTACCTTTTTATAATACGTCCCCGCCACTAAGCACCCACGCTGTAAACTTACTTGTAAAAAACCGGCCATCATGCTATGATACAGGACAGATGGCGGACAGGTATGGGGCAGATATCAGGCTCCTGCCGGGCTCCCGCTGGCAATAAAAGCTGCCAGGCGGGAGTTTGTCATGCTAGGAAGGAGCAGAGCATATGGGAAGGATAAACATCCCCGTGGGGGTTTCTGGTTTTGAGGATCTTCGCAGACAGCACTACTACTATGTAGATAAAACCGGTCTGATTGAGGCATTGCTGTATGCAAGCCCTGCTCAAGTTACCCTTATCACTCGTCCCCGACGTTTTGGAAAGACCCTGGCAATGAGCATGCTGGAGGCTTTTTTTGATATAGGCCGAGACAGCAGGCCGTTATTCGACGGACTGGAGATATCCAAGAATACAGGCCTGTGTAAACAGTGGATGAACCAATGGCCCACTATCTTTTTCTCATTCAAGGATGTAGACGGCTTGAATTTTGAAGATGCTTACCATAGACTTGCCGCTCAATTGTCTAATCTCTATAAGAGCTACACCTATCTTCTGAAATGTCCGGACATTGATGCGGATGATAAAGAGATTTTCCGCGCCATTAAAGCTGGTAAAGCCGATAAAACACAGGTAGGTCAGGCGCTCAGCACCCTGATTCGCTTGATGCAGATCTATTATCAACAACAAGTTATACTTCTCCTGGATGAATATGATGTGCCCATCGCGAAGGCAAGCGACAAGGGTTATTATCAGGAAATGCTGGACCTTATGAAGGGGCTTCTTAGTACTGCGTTGAAGGATAATCGTTCCCTTCGATTCTCATGTATCACAGGGTGCCTGAGGATCGCCAAGGAAAGTATTTTCACAGGTACCAATAACCTGGTTACGGATGGAATTGCATCCTCCGGTCTCCAAGAGTACTTTGGATTCACTCAGGAGGAAGTCGATCAGCTGCTGGAGGATGCAGAGCTCACAAAGAGAGCAGCAGAGATAAAGGCCTGGTATGACGGATATCATTTCGGCGACTGTGATGTATATTGTCCCTGGGATGTGATGAATTATCTGCGGGATTTGCAGCAAAATCCCGCGGCAAATCCCGCAAGCTACTGGAAAAACACCAGCGATAATTCGATTATACGTTCCTTCCTTGATCACGCCGGAAGCAGCATTAGTCAAAAGCTGGAAAGACTTCTGGAAGGGGAACCGGTGATCCAGACGGTAGATGAGAATCTGACCTATGATTACCTGCATTCCTCTGAGGACAATCTATGGAGCGTTCTCTATCTGACCGGATACCTTACAAAAGCTAGGGAAGAAAGTGTGACAGAACTCTTGCCTGAGGGAAAGACTGCATTGATGATTCCCAATGCAGAAATCAAAGAGATTTATGAGACCACCATTCGGAAATGGTTTGACGACAGTGCCAGGATTTGGAACAGAAAGTCCCTCCTTGATGCCGTATGGAAGGGGGACAGCGAGACCTTGACGGGGGAAATGACCAAATTGCTCCGCAAAACCATCAGCTATCATGATTACCACGAAGACTTTTACCACGCATTTCTGGCAGGCATATTCGCCGGGGCAGGTTACATGGTGGAATCCAATAAGGAACACGGAGAAGGACGAAGCGATGTGGTCATCTCCGATCCATCTGAGGGTCGCATCGCCATATTTGAAGCCAAATATGCAAAACAGCTGGAAGACATGCAAAACCAGTGCCAAAAAGCCCTGCAGCAAATTGACACAAGAATGTATGCAGAAGAATACAAAGACGACTACGACCAGATCCTCTGCTACGGAATCTCCTTCTTCAAAAAGCGCTGTCTGGTAAAGAAAAAGTAAAAAGAAAGTGCAAGAGAGATCAAAAGCAACCGAAAAGCGTTTGACGGACCCCAGGCGATAGACTATAATGTACCTTGAAAGCCCCGGACGGCAGACACAAGCTGTGGGATGCTTGCGACGCAACGCTAGTCCCTTTAGGGGCATACCACAGCTTGTGGATATCGGACGGGCAAGCCGATATCCGCAAGTAGGGCGATAGCCCGGATTGCGGATACCGGCGGCGACTGCGGGAGCACGAAGTGCGGAGCAGTC
>CAVJHW010000131.1:0-7193 GCA_963649395.1 Coriobacteriaceae bacterium
GTGGAATTGGAAGCGGGATTCTATGCAAAAGGGGCTAAATTAACCGGTGAGAATTACTACGAGAATTACACTGGTACGGTGGTAGTGTGTCCGGCAGACGGCGGGGAAGCGGATAGTCAATATTATTCTATGGAGGCTGATGGAGAGAATGGCTTTAAAGCCTCTTTGTCCTATGAAGAGGAAGGAACCTATAAGGTCTATGCCGTGTTGACCTGCGGGGAGTTTGAGACCCTGTCGGATCCCATTACCATCTCCCTGGGCAACGCCCTCCCGGTGTTTTCTGCCGGAGATGATCTTGTAACCATTACTGTCACAAAGTTGTTTAACAGGGAAAAGACCCTTAACATCGGTCAATATTTCTTGGATAAGGAGGATCAGGATCTGTCCCTGTCCATTCTTGCCTCTTCTTATGAGGAGGGTGAGATTGAGGGACCGGAAGGAAATGAGATTCTGCTAAAGAAGCTGGTGGATGGCAAGATGACCATTCAGGCAGAGGACAGGAACGGAGGAAGCGTTCAGGGAGTGATCCAGATCAAGGTAAAGGATCTCACCTGGTTGATTCTTCTGGCCGGAGGAGTTCTCCTGCTTCTTGTGCTGGGGATCCTTCTCTTCTCAGTCTATAAAGCGAGGAAAAGATTCTTCGCAGGTTATCTGAGTGTATTCTCGGCCAGCCAGGTGGACGACAGCGGCTCCAGACCGGCATCCAGCTTCACCGGCAAGTATGCCTTGTCCAACTTCTGCCTGATGAACCACCAATTTGATTCCGGGATGTATTTCAAGGTTCTTCCGGATAAGAGTATGCCGGGAGACGGCAGCCACAAGCTTCAGTTGATTTCCCCCAAGACATTTTACTATCTGTCACCGGCCGGGGAAATGGCGACGAAGTCTCTGAATATGGTTACCGGCATGACCTATGATATCCGCTCCACTTCCCAGGAGGATCCTATGGGATATAACGATACCATTAGTATTTCTCTGGAAGAGAGTTACTAGAATAGAAGGAGGAGAAACCTATGCTGAACTCATTGTATATCGGCAACCAGGGAGGGGGCATTATCTCCACTGTCACTCAGGTTCCCCAGTCGGAGGAACCGGTGGTGATTGTGGGTTTGGGGGGAACCGGTGTCGATGCCATTACCCGTCTGAAGACAAAGCTGCAAAGACAGATCCAGCCGGATAACTCAGAGGATGTAAGGAATAAGGGGGATGAACCCCAATATGGGCATATTAAGTTTCTTGGGATAGATGCTGACAGAAAATGGCTGGAGAATTCAGGATTGAGCCAGGCCCAAGGGGAAACCTTAAATATACAGAATTACAACTATAATGTGATTTTTGCCCCGGATAAGCTGGATGCCCTTAAGCAGCAGAGGGAGATGCAGTGGATGAGTGTGGATTATATGTCCAATCATCTTCCTCCTAATCCGGATGGGGCAGGAGCCTATCGGCAATTCGGCCGCTGGCTGACCATTGCCAAGGCCAGCGAAATCCGGACCAAGCTTAGGCAGGTGATCACCCAGGCTTGTACCGGGCGAAACGGAGGTCAGCTTAACGTTCATATCATAACCGGCATCTCCGGCGGCATGGGGGCAGGCTCCTTTGCTGATATATGCTACATTGCCCGGGAAGTCATTGATGGACTTGGATTTGCTGCCGCCAAGGTGTTTGGTTACTTTGTCCTGCCGGATGCAATTATTTCCAAGGATGCCATTATTGGGAACCCCATTAAGACAGCCGCAAATGAGAGAAATGGCATGGCATCCCTGTTGGAGATTGAGCACCTGATGAATCTAAAGGACTCCCATGAATGGTTTGACCAGGATTACGGCTCCTTCCAGATTCGTACCCAGCATAAATTGGTGGATATGTGTCATTTTGTATCAGCAACGAACATGGAGGGTGTACCTGTTGCGAACGGATACGAGTATGCCTTAAATGTCATAGGGGATTATATCCTTGCCTTTGTATCCCGAGAGCAGGTGGCAGATGGCGCCGCTCCCATTACCATGACAGGCAATTTGGCGAATGCAGAATCTGATCTGTCAGGGATGAACCCGGAACATGGGCGAGGGTATTCTCAGAACTATCACCTTATCGGGGCTGCCAATGCGGAGATTCCAACCACTCAGATGGCTACTTATTTGGCAAGCCAACTCTTCGGGAAGTTTACTATTCGGACTCAAATGCCGGATAATAGCCAGATCGAGCAATTTGCAGCCAGCCTCAATCTGACAGATGAACGGTTTAAGCAGCTGGAGAATCAGATGTCGCAGGGGGCGGTATGGACTCCCATCACAGAACAGCTGGTCAGTCAATACTATGATCAAATCAAGGCCAACATGAATACCTCTGTCCTTCCCAATGCCCTGGTTGAGCCAACAGATCGGTCTCTGAGACAGCGAAAAGGTCTTTTGACTCAAAAAAGAGAATCCATGGGGAAGGATATCCAGACCTATGTCTATCAGGCAGGCGCCAGTTCTATTCCCGGCCTGGCTTTGAATCGTTTAATTCAAATGGCTGAGAATCCTGTGCTTGGACCGATCTTTGCCTACGGAATGATGAATAAGACCGGGGCGGATATTTTCCATTATCTGGATGGAAGGCTGAAGTACTATAGCTTGCAAAGGCAGGAAGCAAGAAACCAGGAAGCTTTTTTCACCAATGGGGAGCCCGCTGCCAAGAGAAAATTGGGAACATCGGGTATTTTTAACAAGAAGGCCAACATAAAGGAATATGCTGCGGTGCTGGGAGGCATATATTATTGGCAGGCCCAGGCGGATCTCTTCGAGGAGATGGAAAAGTTAATGGCAGATCTGATCTCTTCCTTCCAATCCATCAACAAGAAGTATCTGCAGCCTTTGCATGATATTACCAAGGAATTGATGGAGACTTTTGCTGCCAATCGTACTTATTTTGGATTAGGGCGGGGCAATCAATCCCAGGATGGTTTCACCAAGCAGCTGGTAAAATTCTCCGATCTTCAGCCCCGATTGGATGCCGCCTTAAATGCCTTGGATCCTGCAGCGGAAACAGGTGGTTTTCTGAAGCTTCTTACCGCTTCTCCCCAGATCTGGATGGAGAGGGAAGAACTGAAGCTAAAGGCTAAAGTCTCTGCCTATATTTTGAGAGAGTTCCAGGGGATTCTTTCCGGCAGCTTGGAAAGCTTTTTGCGTGAGAATCTGAATATGATCGGGGCCAATGATAATACCTTTGTTCAGGCAATTCTGACTGGGATTATCCAACCCTTTGTAAAGGAAGCAGCCCCGATTTTCTGGACCAGTGAGCCCCTGGTCGGTGACAATACTAAGACTGCTCACCGGTCGGTCTTGACGGTCCCAAGCATTGCTAACTGTGTATGCGCAGCAGCCGATATTCATAAGGGAGCCGATAATCGGATCGAAGTGAGAAAGTCGCTGGTGAACGATAGAATCTATATTCTGAGAACCATCAGCGGTGTCCCTATGCATGCCTATCAGGGACTCCTGCAATACCTTGGAACCTATGAAGGATATTCGGAATTAGGACTTCATCTCTATGAGCGCAATGTGGATTGGAGAAAAATCCTGACTTTCCCTTATCCCTACAGTTATGTGCCCCAATATACCAGGAATGCCGATGAACTCCTGGCCTTGTATGCAGAGGCAATAGACAAAGGGATTATCTACTTTGAAGGGGAGGATCCGCAAGGCAATCGGGGTGGAAATGCGTTTGTGAAACTCCTGGCAGAGGTGGGAACAGACCTATTGGATAGGGAAAGTCTTCAGACCAATGGCCGGATGGACCTGGGAAAGGCCCAGGAAAGAATTGCTGCCTTGGAGAATATCTTGCATACACCAACCGGCGCTCTTCCGATCCTATCCAAGGGAAATCTGTCGGGGAATTCCTTAGTAAGGGATAATTTCCTGAGATTCCATGGCATTGCGCAGCTGGTCCGGCAGGAAGTGGGAAAGTACGACAACATCACCCGGACGATGGCGGAGATTCAGGAGGCCATGGGAGCTTCCAACAAAATGGAAAAACTCCGGAAGAACTTCTTTGATTCCATCCTGGTGGGCTTATTTGAGGATGATGGATTCAATATGACCTACAAATACGAGGAGTTTGGCATGGAGAAGACCCTTACCTTGTGTAACAACACCATGCCATATTCCGGACTCAGTAAGTATTATCAGGCCTTTTGCACGATGCTGGCAGCGGATGCCGGGGTTCAGGCAGATATAGACCAGAATGCCAATAGTCGATTTAACAGTTTGAGTCCACAGGAGAAGAAGGAGAGACTGGGCAAGCTTCGGAGTATGTACAACCCTCAGGTGTTGGCAATGATCTCGCAGAATTATGTCGGAAAACTGGAGCAGAAGGAAATTGACGGCTTCTACGCCTCCTTCATCCAATACTTAGATAATCTGAATGTAATGCTACAGTTGACAGGCGCATTGGTGTAAATGAAACCATGAACCAGTGATGGAACTCCTTTGCCCTTTGGGGTAAGGGAGTTCCTTGCCTATCCGACGTATGATTCACAGGTCTGGGAAAAGAGGAAAAATGAATCGGTTAATTCAAGACTGTATTGCACGGATAAGAGATAAATCAGAAAACAGGGGAGCCGATGGATATGATGTACAGGCTCCCGGCAATCCTTCCATGATTGTTAATTATAATTTGGATTCTGAAAGATTGACAAGTTATTATGCTTATCTGAAACAATTGTGGCCCGGCGTATACTCGAACATTCCCAGGGCAGACCGGGAGTCGGATTTTGAGACCCTGGAGAACCAGGTGCGCAGCAACTCATTATATGTAAATTTCAACGAGATTCACATCCATGTGTTGGTTGATCTGACGGGGGCCGACCTGGGGGAGCTGAGGGATTTTTTGCAGGCGGAATTTGACCTGCCCTCCTATAAGCTTATTTTGCATGAATTCCTGGACTACGAGCACAGAGATCAGATAGAGGATTCGGAGGAGAAGCTTTTGAGCCTTATGAGAGGGCGGGGCGGGATTCGCTATCAGTTTATTTATTCTAACAGATTGTATAACGGAGCCATGTGGTTGGGAGAAAGCGCAGCCAAGATTATCCGATTGGCGGCCAATATCACAGCCATCATGAGTATCGATTCCCATTACTTCAATGATGATAAGGCCTATACTTTCTCTTATAACCTGTTGGAAAAGCCCACCAGGAGGATTGTCCAATTTACCCTTCGGCGTTTTTTGGAAAATGCCTGCAGCTGTCCGGAGCGGGCAGAGCTGAATCAGGAGATTTCCAAAAAATACAGGGCTTGTATCCAGCGGGAAGCGGCTCATAGCATAGGCTCTTTCTTGTTTCGTCCGGACGATTTTCAGTACCTGCCGGATAATGAGAAGCTGCAGAGGGAAAAAGCGAACATTAAAAAGAGTATGGAATCCCTGGAGCGAGCATATCCCACAGCTGCCCTGTGCTTTCAGGCTATGATTGGTCAAAAGATCGCTGCCCTGGATGGCTCCCGGGGGAGGAAGGCTGATTTTTCCGAAGCATTGTCGGATCCTCTGCTTATGTTTGATGCCATAGAAGGCTTTTTGAAAACAAAGAATCCCAAGGGAGAGAATCGGGGGAGGAAAGAATTGCTGGAAAGCCTGGAAGGGGTCCTGCTTTCTCAAAGAACTGCGGATGAGGGTTCTTACAGCCAATTCCTGACGGAATATGGGAATCAGGCCTTGGAAAGGGAAGCTATAAAAAGAATTTATAAGGACTTTTCCGTGCAATTTATGATTCGGGCGGAACATGCCACAGCAGTGTACCGATGGCTGCGGGAAAGTCTGGATAGCCCGGAATTGCAGCTGCAAGTGGGAGAGAACGAAGAAAATCTGGCTGGATATTATGGAAGATTGGTGGATACTTATTTCGCAAGTCATAGGGAAGACATTATCGGTGTATTGAATTCCTGTTCGGACAAGGAAGAATTACGGAGGAAGGGCCTGTATTCTCAATTAGTGCAAATGTTCGACAGTATTCCCATCTATTACAAGTCCTTTGAGGATGAGATTGATGAGAGGGTAGGCAATGACACAGCCAGAAAAATGTTCGAAAGGATCAGCGAGGAAGACAGTGTGGCCAGAAATATTTGTATTGATTGGACCAATCTGGGATTTCATTTAAATCGGGTGAGAACCGGCGAGGTCTTATTATTGATCCATCCCGAATCAAAGCTGCTCACCGTAGAGATTGCTGATAATTATGAAGTCTTGAGCTTGAACAGACAGGATTGTGTGGAAAGAATCGACTTTCATACCCTAGGGCTGAGACCGGAGGTGGAATCGTGAAGATCGGAACCATGAATCAAGAGGACCAAATCAGGATTCAGGAATTCAGAATCCACAACCAGGATTATACCATGCGGTGGATGGCCTCTGTCCGTTATTCGGATTTATTGGTCTGTCTCAAGTCCTCCTGGTTATCTTATGAGGAATGGATCGGGATCTTGCAGGAACATGGCCATGAAAGCCCCTACCAGGGAAAAAATATCTATTGGCAAAAGGTCGCAAGACAGACTTCTTTGCAAATTCCGACAGCCCTGCTTAAACCGCCGGTTGATGGGATTCTCCTGCCCTTGACCGGGGATGGGATTCTTCTGCCTACAGACCAGGAGGAGGGGAGGGAACTCCAAAAAACCATCAAGGGGGTCATTGGATGGACCAAAACAAGAAAAAGATCCCTATGGAATCTGTGCAAGGCTACAGAATCCCTAGTTTTTTATAATGACTCTCTGCCGGTGCAAAAAGGAGAGATCGTGGCGGAATATTCCGTTGGCAGCTTTTCCTATCCTGTAACAGCGGCCATGCTAGGTCGGCCCATCCTTGTCCAGGTTCCTAAAAAATTCACATGTCAGCCAAGAATTGCCGAGAGGATGAGCAGCAAATATTATCTGAAGGAAAGAGGAGAGTAGTGCAATGACGAGAGAAACATGGAATCATATCAAGTGCCCCTATTGTTTTGCAACCTTTGCCCACGACCAAGTACACTTTCGCATTGCGAGAGAGGCCTGTGAGGATGTGAAGACCAGGGCAGCTCGAGAAGAGGATCCTGAGGACAAGGAGATATTTTCCAGATTCAGGAAGAGAAAAGAACTGGATCCCAAGTACGAGAAGGTATGGGGCAACTTAAGGGGCGGTACCCCCACCCCAGCGGTGGAGGACTTATTCTATGTACCTTGGGT
>CAVJHW010000132.1:0-7140 GCA_963649395.1 Coriobacteriaceae bacterium
TTCTCGCGGGGCTTTCGCCCCACTTCACCCTCATTGAGGGGCGTGTCATAAAGCCCTTCCCCCACCGACATGCGAGCATGTCGTGGGCTCAGGCTTTTGACACTGTAACCAAAATTTATTCTTTTCTTAACGGATCCAGGTCAATAATCAGGTCACAGCTTTCTTCCAGAAGGCCTCGATCCCGGCTGGTCCAGAGGGTGGCGGTAGGGCTTCGCTTCAATTCCTCCAGGATCAGATGCAGCCGTTTGCGCAGGGAGGCTCCCATGGCAAAGGCCGGGTTATCCATCACCAGGAGCTTAGGCTCCCCAAAGAGGACCCTCCACCAGGGGATCTGCTCCTGCACCTCCGTATCCAGATTGGGGGGATAGGCCTCCAGCCAGGCTTCCTCAATCCCATGCGCCTGGGCAAAATCCCCCAAAGCCATACGAAGCATGGCTCGGTTCAGAAGCCCCCCTCGATAGTCAAAGCGTCTATAGGAACCCAGAAGAATATTTTCCGCCACCGTCAGGTTGTTGCAGATATTCTTGCGGACAAAGCCCCGGCGGATGCAGAAAATCTCTGCCCTATGCATCTGGATCCATTGCCTAAGGGGAAGGCAGGCTCCCTCCTCCTCCACCTGACCGGATATCCGGATCTTGCCCTGAAAGATCCCATAGAGAAGATCCTCGAAGCTGGTCTGATCCCAATAAAGTCCTACAATTCTTCCCCCCTCCAGGGGAAGGGACAGGGTCTCCCAACCCTCCGGCTCGATCGATACTCTGGCAGACCAGGGGGAGAACTCCCTGCCCTCCTCCCCGGGTCTTGCTTCCTCCATCGGGGGAAAGGTCCATCTGGGCTTCATATATCTGACCAGATCCTCCATACAGGTCTCAGCCCTTCGATGCTTGTAGACAAACATGCCATTCCAGAGCACCCCGATACGGTCAGCAAATTGCAAGAGCACACCGGGGTCAGAATTCAGCAGGATCACCGCCACATCCTTCTCCCGAACTTTCTGCAGGAAATGCCGAAAAGCCTCCCGTTCCGGCCCGGTCAACCCGTCCCCCGCCTCCTGGCAGATTAAGACCTTGCCTCCGTTGAGGATGGCCCGGCAGAAAATCAGCTCCAGCCTCTCCAGCCGGGTCAGCTGTCTCCCCTGGGCATCTCCCTCCAAATGGATGCCATATTCTGCCTGGATCATACGGACAGCCTTGCGATTCTGCCTGGGAGAGACAAAGTAATGCTTCCAGGAAAAGGGGCGCAGCACATTCATATTTTCCGCTGCTGTCATCCTGGGCACAATGGCCGACCGATGATCCAGGAAGACAAGGCCCTGCCTTCGAGCCTGGTCTTCATTGCGAAAGGTTACCTTCTTGCCTTCCAGGTAGATCTGACCTTTGGCAGGCCGAATCCTCCCCGTCAGAACATTTTGAAGGGCCCAAAACCCATCCCCGCTTCTGCCGGTGATGCCAAATACCTCACCCTTATGCAAGACAAAGGAGACAGCGTCCAGATTCTGGCCATAGGCACTGTCTGTCTCCAGATTCTCCACATATAAGATCTCTTCCTTCCTCATGGCTATCTCTCAATTTCCTTCAATGGAATCGTCAAAGTGATGGTGGTGCCTACTCCCTGCAGACTGGTCAGATCCAGACCATAGGCATCTCCAAAATAATGTTTGACCCTCTGATTCACGTTAGGAAGGGCAATGCCCAGCTTGATACCCTTGCCCTTCCCCGCTTTCTCCACCTGCTGCTTTCCCTGCAAGACCCTTCGAATCTGCAGGAGATCCTCTTCCCCGATACCTACCCCGTTATCCTCCACCTGGATGTGAAGACGGCTGGCGGATCTGCTGATGCGCAGAACAATGCTGCCCCCCTCTACCTTGGGACATACCCCATGCACCAGGGCATTTTCAATAAGGGGCTGAAGGGTCATAATGGGCAGGGCATATTGGAGCAGTTCCCCTGCCGGTTCTCCCAGAACCTCCCGAAAGCGAAAGCGGTCTCCGTAGCGATATCTCTGTATCAGGAGATAGTTGTGGATATTGTCCAGCTCCTGCTCCACGGTGGCCATTTCCCCGGAATGATTGATGCAATAACGAAATTGCAAGGCCAAAGCCTCTACCATACGGGCTACATCCCTATTGCCCTGTACCATGGCCCTGCTTCGGATAATCTCCAGCGTATTATAGAGAAAATGGGGATTGATCTGGTTTTGCAAGGCATGAAGCTCTGCCTCTATCTTCAAAGCCTCGGTGGTATCGCTGGATTGAAGCATATCCCATAGCTTCTCCTCTAGGATTTGCCTCTCTCTATCCTGCCTGCAGATAGCCCCTGCCAGGACAAGAGCCGGAAGCAAGGAAAGAAGCCACCATAGATTGGGCTGCCGCCCAAAGACCAGCAAGTCCAACAGGATTGCCAAAGTTGGAAGGGCAAGCCCCCCCAGGGCAATCCTGGTATAAGAATTCCATCTCATGGCAAGTCTCCTCCCTAGGCGTAGAATTTACGATATTCGGAGGGCTTTACCTGAGTCTCGGCATAGAAGATCTTATTGAAATGCTTGATATCCCGATAGCCCACCGCAAGAGCAATATCCTGCACCCGCATCTTGGAATTCTTCAAAAGCTTCTTGGCCTCCTCCACCCGAACCTTTTGCAAATAATGGACAAAGCTGTCCCCTGCCTCTGCCTTGAAGATGGTGCTGAAATAAGTAGGACTGAGACAGACATGACGGGCCACCGAATCCAGAGATATATTCTCTGCATAAAACCGGGAGATATAATCCTTGGCCTGGCGCACAATATTGCTCTCCTCCTGCTCAAAATGCTGCCAGAAGTAATCGATTTTTTCATCTGCGCAGACCAGCAGACGACGGCTGATCTCCCGGAAGCTGTCAGCCGCGGCGATGATATCGAAGAAATCCATCTCCATCTCTTTGTATAAGTCTTCCGAACCTGCCAGCTCCCGAAATCCGGCATTCAGGGTCTCCACCATCTTCTCCGCCGTCTGATACCGGCGTCCCGGTATCTTGGGTCCCTGGCGAAGGGCATCTCCCATGGCCGCAATCCACTTGTGGATATCCTCCTTCTTCCCGGAGAGGGCTGCCTGCTTCAAGGCGGACATTTCCCCAAAAGCAGGCGCCTGCCTCAAGGCCTCCTCTGCCTCCGGTCTGTATAGGATTACATGGTTCTCCTTCTCCTCAAAATGCCATTTCATGGCCTCCCGGGCCTGGCGGAAGGTCTCTTGAATCCCCCCCTTGTCATTGGCATAGAGACATCCCGCGGAAGCATAGACCCGGGTAAAATTATTCCTGTTGTTGAAATGTTTCAATTCCTTGCTGATATCCTGCAGCAGGAGGCTGCTGATGTCCCGGCAGAGCACCTCATCCTCCTCCTCGTAGGAGATAAGGCCTACTCCTCCGGTATCATCGGGAAAAAAATAAGTCCTCCCGTAGCTTTCCATGAGCTGCGGCAGCCGAGCCCAGAGACTCTCTGCCCGCTGCATAAGAATATTCTTCTCCTTTTGGCCGGAGGGAAATCGATAATCCGCCGTCAGGAAGAAAGCCTGCACCCAGCCAGAGCCCTCCCTGGGGAGTTCAGTCTCCAGGGAGGGTTCCCGCTCCCGGTGGGCGCCGATCTCATAAGCGGTCTTCCTCCACAGCTCTGCCAGCCTGGTCTCCTTCAAGGCCTCCCGGCTCTCCTCCAGCTGCTGTTTCAATTCTCTTTGGTCCCTGCCCTCCCTCTGCCGAGCCTTGACAGGAGGAGACCTCCCCATCGACCTGGTGGTAGGTCACGGACACCCGGATCATATCGCCCAATTGCCGGACTTTGTAAAAGCAGGCTGCCGGGTCTACCTGCCCCATGCGGACAGGGACTGTGTCAAGTCCTTCTATCCGGATATGGATACCTCCGCCGCCCTGGATATCCGGGAAGGAGACCTGCTGGATCTGGGCAATGGGAAGCTGCGGGTCTTCACGGTATCGGGACATACCCCCGGCTCCATCGTCCTCATGGACGAGAGCTCCGGAGACCTCTTTTCCTCCGACACCCTGGGCAGCAACCGCAGTCATATCGGCGACTCTGCCTGGCTGCAATTAAGTGAATATTCTATTGAGGAAATCTGTGAGAATCTGAAGAAATTCATAGACAAGATAGGAGACAGGGCCAACCGAATCTTCGGCGGCCACAATGAGCAGGTATTGGAGGCCAAACCCTATCTTACCTCTCTCCTGCAGGCCATGGAGGAGGGACTGGAGAAGGGGCAGGAGGGGCTCTATCCCTCTCTGAGAAGCGGGGCCGAATGCATGGGCTCCGGCACGGTGGTTTCCCACGGCAATTGGCGGGCCGATCCCAACTGGGCAGCCGCCAACCTCCGCTACCTCTATAAGGAAGACCGTCTGGCCGATCCCCCCAGGTATGCAAGAGGCTTCACACCTCTTCCATTCCCTTGAACCCCACCGCATACATATCCGGCCGATAGTTGTGCAGGGTCAGCATTAATCCTTTCTCTGTCATCTCCTGCTGGAACTGCAATTCCCTATGTAAGGCCTCCAGCCTTCCCCTTACCTCCGGAAGCACCAGAGTATTTGCCCCTTCTTGCAAGCCGTCCAAGAAGAGGTAGAGATCCTTCTCTTTCTTCGTAAAATGGATCTCCCTTCCCCCTTCCAGGTACCGGGATTCTCGCCTGCTGCATCGGGTGCCGTAGATGCCCTCTCCGTTGACCTCCAGCCATTTTCCAAGGGTCAGGAGGCGACTTACCTGCTCCGGAGGGATGGTACCGTCGGCCTTGGGCCCGATATTCAGCAGCAGGTTGCCATTGTTGGCAACGGTTCCCACCAGGAGATTGATTAATTTGGGCAGACCTATCAGCTGATCCTCCCCTTCCTCCTGATTGTAGCCGAAGGACAGACCCATGCCCCGGCACATCTCCCACTTTTCCTCCCTGTCCATCCTGCCATATTGGTATTCCCGGGTCAGGAAGTCATGATAGAGGCCATTGTAACGATCGTTGGTTACGCCCTCTTCCACTGTATTATAATAATGCGCCAGCAGATAGGGCATCATATGCTCGCTCTGCCTGGGCCAGCCGATATCATTCCAGAGGATGGAGGGATGATATTTGTCGATCAATTCCTTCATCTGCCGGTAGGAATAATCCCCATATTCCGCTGTAGGGCAGGAATTGTAATGGTTCTGCTCCTCGGTATAAATGGGATCGTTGGCGAACTGCCAATCGATGATGGCGGAATAATAGAGACCCATCCTCAAGCCTGCCTCCCGAACTGCCTCCGTCAATTCGGCGGTGATATCCCTTCCCGGACTCATTTTTGCCGAGTTGAAGTCCGTATAAGCACTGTCAAAGAGGCAATATCCATCGTGATGCTTGGTAGTCAGCACCACATATTTGGCACCGGCCCTTCGGAAGAGGTCTGCCCATTGGGTCGGATCCCAATTTTCCGCCTTCCACAGGGGAATAAAGTCCTCATACCGAAAATCCTTCCCATAGGTTCGGATATGGTGCTCATAGGTAGGACCCTCCCCCACATGCAGGGAATTATAATACCACTCGGCATAGGGGTTGTTGCAAAACCAATTTTCATCACAGGGCACCTCCCCCAGCTCCCAGGTTCTGGGGGCATAGGCCGGGACAGAATAGATGCCCCAATGAACAAAAATGCCGAATTTGCAATCATGATACCACTGGGGCACCTGGTGCCGCCGAATGGACTTCCAATTTCCTGTATAATATGTTTTCATCGTCCTCTCACCTCACGAGTAGTCAGCCTTTCACGGCGCCGGCGGTCATGCCGGAGATTAACCATTTCTGGGCGAAGATATAGACCAGAATGACCGGCAGGGAGACCAGAACCACATCCGCGCAGACCAGGTTCCAGCTTCGGCTGTACTGGCCATAGAAATTGTAAACCGACAGGGGCAGGGTCCATTTGGAAGAGGAATTCAGAAGATACATGGGGATCTGCAACTCATTCCATACCCACATGAAATTCAAAATTCCGGTGGTAGCCAAGGCAGGCTTCAGAAGGGGAAGGATTACCTTAAGGAAGAGGCGGATCCCATAAGCCCCGTCCATCACCGCCGCCTCGTCCAGTTCCCTGGGGATTCCCTTGATGAAGCCGGTAATCATCATGGTAGAAAAGGGAAGATAGAGGGCTGCATATACAAAGCACAGACCCAGCCTGGAGCCATAGATACCCAGCTTCTGCAGGAGCTGAATGGTGGGCAGGGCCGCAAAGGGGGCGATGATGCCTAGGGTGATCATCTTATAGGTGATTCTGCAGGCTTTGGTATCCCTCCTGGCAAGGATAAAGCTGATAAAGGCAGACAAACTGGTGATCAAAAGAACCGAGACAGCGGTGATAAAGATACTATTTCCCAGAGACTGCCAAAAGTTCTTCTCGATTACCGTAGTATAATTCTCAAAATGCCATTGGGAGGGCAGGCTGATATTCATATAGGAGGCCTCACCCTTGCTCTTAAAGGAAGTGAGCACTACCATCAAGAGGGGATATATCGTTACAATGCTGCAGATCCACAGGAGGATTTCCAGGGTTCGGTTGACTGCTCTTGTTCTCTTTTTCATCCTATTCCACCGTCTCCCATCTGGAGCTGAACTTCTGGTAGGTGAAGGAGATAAGCACCAGAAGTACAGTAAATGCCAGGTTAACAGCTACCGATTGGGCATAACGTCCGGCTGACATCTCATTCATCATCAAGGTTCCAAAGGACTCGGTGGCATTGCCCGGTCCTCCTCCCGTCATGACATAGATCAGGTCAAACATCTTCAATCCGTAGATCAGACTGAAGAGAATATTGACATTGACCGTAGGCATGATAATGGGAAGGGTGATATGGCGGAAGACCTGCCATTCTGAGGCCCCGTCCAGCTTGGAGGCCTCGATATAGTCCTGAGAAACTGACTGCATCCCTGCCAAGGTGATAATAATGGCATAACCCACGTTGCGCCAGATCTCTGCCATTGCAATAGAGAATACGGCAGTTCCCCGAGCCCCCAGCCAATCCACCGGATCCATCCCAAGGGCCCCCAGCATCTCATTTAAGACACCATGTCTGGTCTGAAATACCGCGCTGAAGATAAGGCCAACCACCAGAGCGGAGAAAATGGAGGGGACAAAATAAAC
>CAVJHW010000133.1:0-400 GCA_963649395.1 Coriobacteriaceae bacterium
GGGCTAAGCTGATCCCGGCTTTATCCAGGAAGTATACGGTTTACGCCATAGATATGCCGGGCTGCGGATGTTCCGACCGTCTGAACATTACCTATACGAACTTCTATTACGTACAGCTGATTACGGAATTTGCCAAGTCCATCATCCAGGAGCCCCTCACCCTGATGGCCACCGGCCTTTCCGCCTCTTTGGCGGTCACCTCCTGCAGCTACGATCCCAGCCTTTTCAAGAAGCTGATCCTGATCAATCCCTCAGATCTGTGGACGCTGGCTGAGATTCCCACCCGGAAGAGCAAGGCAGCCAAGAGTCTTTTGGAAGTCCCTTGCGTGGGAACCCTGCTCTACCACCTCATCGTAAGCCGCACTAAGATTGAAAGAGAATTCCGCCAAAGGCTTTTCTT
>CAVJHW010000133.1:517-7064 GCA_963649395.1 Coriobacteriaceae bacterium
TCCTCCAAGGTTACAGACAGGGAAATCGATCTCTACTATGAGAGTTCCCACCGAGATCATAGTCAGGGAAAATATCTTTATGCCAGCATCATTGGCAATTATCTATACTTCAATATCAGCCATGCATTGAAGTCCATCAACAATGATATTGTGATACTAGGGGGGAGCCATCAGGAATTCATCGATGAGACCATTGCCCAATACAAGGGGATCAATCCTGCCGTGGAATCGGTCCTCATTCCCAATACCCGCCACCTGCCCCACCTGGAGGATCCGGAAGCAGTATTGAAGCAGCTGGAGGTTTATTGCTGAAATGGAGCAACATAGATACCGTCTCCTGAAGACAGCGGAAATATGTCTTTTTTTCTCTATCTGCTTTCTGACAGCCGCCAGTCTGCAGATAGAGCATGCGCCGGATGAAGCCATGCGCTACCTTATTCCCCAATATATTGCCAAGCATCATGGTCTTCCCCTTGGAAATGAAGCAGAGGTGATGCATTCTCTCTGGGGTTTTTCCTACGCCTTCTATCCTTATCTCACCTCCATCCTCAGTGCCGTCTTTATGGAAATTGCTTCCTTCCTTTCCGGGGGAACCGCCTCCATGCTCCTGGCGGCAAGGATGGTAAGTGTTCTCTCCGGAACCATCGCCTTGTCCTTTATCATAAAAACAGGAGAGCTGCTTTATAAGGATAAGAAATATGCCCTGATGCTGGGAGCTTTTTGTGGCTTTCTCCCCCAATTTGTTTTCCTGTGCAGTTATCAGAACAATGATTCCTTTGCCGTCCTGTGCACAGCCATGATTGTCTACTTCTGGCTCAAGGGAATGAAAAAGGGCTGGAGCAAGTCCACCTGCCTGGGGCTGGGTCTGGCCTGCGGTCTCTGTGCCCTTTCCTATTACAATGCCTATATCTATCTGGTCTGCACAATTCCTGCTTTCTTTGTCAGTGGCTATCTGTACCGGCAAAAGTTCAAGAGGATGATAGGAAGAGCGGTTCTGATTCTCTTGACTGCCTTTTTGGTAGCAGGCTGGTTTTTTATCCGAAATGGAATCCTCCACCAGGGGGATTTTCTGGGGATGCGAACTACCAATGAAATGGCAGAGGAGTATGCCCAGGAGGAATACAAACCCTCCAACAAGATCACACCGGCCAAGGAGGGCCTGTCCCTGGCAGATACCTTTCTTAGGAAATACAAGGATCATAAGGCGAGCTGGTTTGTGGCCTCCATTTGCAGCTTCATCGGTGCTTTTTCTTATCTGTCCGTCCATCTGAGTAATCTGATGTATGCCCTATACCTGGCTATCCTGGGAATTGGCTTTTTGCTCTTTCTCTTCCTATCCCTGGGGCAAAATTGGTGGAAACAGAAGGAGCGCCGCCTGCTTTTCTTCCTCTTTGCCGCCTGCATCCTCCTTGCCCTGGGTTTGTCCATGTATCATTCCTATTATTCCGACTACCAGGCCCAAGGACGCTACCTTATGCCGGCTCTCCTACCCTTGATGGCCTTTATCACTGACGGGTATTGCGTCACCATAGGAAAATTCCAATCCAACAATAAAAGAGCAGCATTTTCGATCCTTTTGGTCACGATCTACCTGCTGCTCTTCGCATTCTCTTATCTGAAATATTTGCTCCCCAACTGCCTCTCCTTTTCCTTCTAAAGGAGGGGCTCTTTTGCGGGAATCCCAGCCCTTCGGGGATATTTCTTGGGTGTTGCCCTCACCTTATCCACCGTCACAAGGGATCTCTCGATCTCTGTATCCGGCAGACGAAATCTCTCCTGCTGAGGCAGACCTCCCCCCAATAGATGCACTCCATGACTGGCCTTTGCCAGCTCTTCCTCAATGGCCCCGGACTTATAGGAAATGAATTTTCCGCCTATTTTAACAAATGGCAGACAATATTCTGATAATGTCGTCAGGTTGGCCACAGCCCTCGAGACACAGAGATCGTATTGCTCCCTATGGACAGGATTTTTTCCAAAGTCCTCAGAGCGGCCGTGGAGGGCACTTACCTTTTCCAATCCCAAGGCTCCTATCACCTCCTGGAGGAAGGATATCCTCTTTTTCAAGGAATCCAGAAGGGTAACCTCCAGGTGGGGAAAGGCAATCTTCAGGGGAATGCCGGGAAATCCCGCACCGGTTCCCACGTCTACCATCCTTCGGGCCTGCAGGGGATCAAACACCCGCACCAGGGACAGACTGTCCAGAAAATGCTTGACCACCACCTCCTGAAAATCCGTAATAGCCGTCAGGTTCATGAAGGAATTCCATTCCACCAGCAGGTCATAATAAGCCACAAACTGCCCCTTCTGATCCTCCGTCAGGGAAAGTCCCCATCGAGAGAGACCCCTTTCCAAGCTTGACAAATCATATTTACTCATAGGATATTCCTTCCATATTCACCGTCCGCCCTATCGGGCTACTTGCCTCTGCCGTCCTGGGCTTTCAATATCTCAGGTAAACCAGCAAGACGGAGATATCCGCCGGTGAGACGCCGGAGATGCGAGAGGCCTGACCGATATTCATGGGGCGATAGAGTTCCAGCTTCTGCTTGGCTTCTGTCCGCAGGCTTCCTACCTGATGATAATCCATATCCTCCGGTATCTTCTTATCCTCCAGCTTCTTGAACTGTTCCACCTGCTTGAGCTGCCTTTTGATATAACCTTCATATTTGATATGAATACTTACCTGATCCTGGACATCCTGGGGAAGCTGGGGACGATTCTTGTCGATAGCGGCCAGGCTTTGATAATTCATTTCCGGCCGACGCAGCAATTCTGCCAGGGAACTGCCGCTGGTAAGAGGAGTCGATTGACATTCCTCCAGCAGCCTTTGTACCGGCTCCGTCATGCCTACGAAGGTATGGTCCAGCCGTTGAATCTCCTGTTCTATTTGCTCTTCCTTGGCCAGGATCTTCTGATATTCCTCCTCGGAAATCAAACCCACCTGGTAGCCGTATTTACGCAGGCGCAGATCGGCATTATCCTGGCGCAGAAGCAGGCGGTATTCTGCCCGACTGGTCATCATCCGATAGGGCTCGTGAGTTTCCTTGGTCACCAGGTCATCGATCAGAACACCGATATAGGCCTCCGACCGATCCAATACCAGAAAATCTCTTCCCAAAACCTCCATGGAGGCATTGATGCCTGCCATTAGGCCCTGGGCAGCTGCCTCTTCATAGCCGGAGCTACCGTTGAATTGGCCTCCGGAAAAAAGTCCCTTTATTTTCTTGAATTCCAAGGTTGCTTTTAATTGCACTGGGTTGATACAGTCGTATTCGATGGCATAGGCATTTCTCACAATCTTTGCCTGTTCCAGACCTGGCACCGTATGATACATGGCATCCTGGACATCCTCCGGCAATGAGCTGGACATGCCTCCGATATACATTTCATTGGTATAGAGTCCCTCCGGCTCCAGGAAGACTTGATGGCGGTTCTTATCGGCAAACCGAACCACCTTATCCTCTATAGAAGGGCAATATCTGGGACCCGTCCCATGGATCATGCCGGAATAGAGGGGAGACCGATCCAGATTTTGCCGGATAATCTCATGGGTCTTCTCGTTGGTATAAGTCAGCCAGCAGGAAACCTGTTGGATCTGAACCTCCTCAGGGTCCGTGGAAAAGGAAAAGGGCACTACCCTATCATCCCCTTTTTGCTCCTCCATTTTGCTGAAATCAATGGTTCTCTTATCCACCCGGGCGGGGGTACCTGTCTTAAAGCGATACATCTCGATCCCATTTTTTATCAAAGAATCCGTCAAATGGGTGGCAGATTGCAAGCCGTTGGGGCCGGTATAATTGCTGACATCCCCGAAAATGCACCTGGCATTCAGATATACCCCGGTGCACAGAACCACAGCCTTCGCCCAATAAGTGGCCCCGGACAGGGTCTTGACCCCCTTACAGATCCCCTCTTCCACCACCAAGTCCGTAACCTCCGCCTGCTTGATGGTCAGATTGTCGGTATTTTCCAGCACCCGCCTCATACTGCGGCTGTATTCGCTCTTATCCGCCTGAGCCCTAAGAGAATGGACGGCAGGACCCTTGGATTGGTTCAGCATCTTGGACTGGATAAAGGTTTTGTCTATATTTTTGCCCATCTCTCCCCCAAGAGCATCGATCTCTCTGACCAAATGTCCCTTGGATGTCCCACCTATATTGGGATTACAGGGCATCAAGGCAATACTGTCCACACTGACGGTAAATACGATGACAGAAAGCCCCAGACGAGCCGCCGCCAGGGAAGCCTCACAGCCTGCATGCCCTGCACCGATTACTACAATATCATACGATTCTTCTATTACAGCCATATATCATTTCACTCCTAAGGAAACTCCCATGCTGCACGCTGTTTTGCACCACTAGGCAGGAAAGCCAGATTACCGCTCCAGCGTCATGGGGTTTACTTCCCCGTGCAGAACTTAGAGAATATCTCGTTGACCAAATCCTCCCCCATGGATTGACCCAGAATACTTCCCAGGGCCTGATAGGCTCCTGTCAGGTCGATGGAGAAGAAATCCTCCGGGAGGCCCTCCTCAATGCTCCTTTTCACAAAGCACAAGCTCTCCCTTGCCATTTCCAGGGCCTTCTTATGGCGCAGGTTGGTAATATAGACCTCATCATTGAAGGAGACCTCGCCCTGGAAAAAGAGGTCCTTGATGACAGCCTGGAGCTCCTCCAATCCCTTTTTCTCTCTAGCTGAGATGGACAGAAGGGGAAAATGAGTCTGCTCCTCCATCCTGTCTATCTCCTCCGGGGAGATTTCCTGGTCCAGATCATTTTTATTCAGGAGAATAATGCCCTTTTTCCCTGCGATCATCTCCTGAATCTGCCGGTCATTCTCATCCAGGGGAACGGACCCATCCGCCACATAGAGAATCAGATCCGCATCCCTTGCATGCTGCCTTGCTTTTTCAATTCCAATTTGCTCGATCTGATCGGATGCCTCTCTTATCCCTGCCGTATCTAGGATACGAAGGGTGATACCCTGCAGATAGACTGTCTCCTCCAGCACATCCCGGGTAGTTCCGGCTATATCTGTCACAATGGCCTTGTCCTCTCCCACCAGCAGGTTCAAAAGGGAGGACTTTCCGGCATTGGGCTTGCCCAGGATCACCGTCTTGATGCCCTCCTGCATCCATTTTCCCTGCTCTGCCGTGGATAAAAGCTTTTCAATCTCTTTTTTTTCTTCTTCTACCACCTTTTCCAGGGAAGATGGATATCCCTCCAGGCTGATATGCTCCGGATCATCCAGGGCAGATTCGATCCTAGCGATCTCATGGAGGATAACCTGGCGGATTTTCTGGATTTTCTCTGTCACGGAACCCCGCAGCTGACCCAGAGAGCTTTCCAATGCATATTCATTTTTGGCAGAAATGATATCCATAACGGCTTCTGCCTGAGACAGATCGATTCTGCCATTCAAAAAAGCCCTTTTTGTGAATTCCCCCGGCTCCCCGGGGCGCGCCCCCTGATTTACCACAGCCTCCAGCACCTTACGAACAGCCAGCAGCCCGCCGTGGCAGTCGATCTCCACCGTATCCTCTCCGGTATAGGAGTGAGGAGCCCGCATCAGCATCACCAAAACCTCATCCAGGGTCTTCCCATTTTCCTCGATAAAGCCATAATGGATGGTATTCGCCTTCTGGTCAGCCAGACGCTTTCCCCTCTTCCCCTTGTAGATGCGATCCGCGATGGCAAAGGCCTCCTTTCCGCTGATCCGCACAATCCCGATCCCGGAGGGACTCAATGCCGTTGCAATCGCGGCAATGGTATCCTCATAATAATCTGCCATATTCCTCCTCCCAGAAATAGTTTGGGTGTGGAGAGGGTCTTACCCCTGTCCCCACACCCAATCTTGGTTACCATATCAAAAGCCTGAACCCACGACATGCTGGCATATCGGCGGGGGAAGGGCTTTATGGCACTGCCATTCCTGCTTATCTTTTATAAGTAACAACCACATGGCGGTAGGGCTCATTGCCTTCGCTATGGGTCTCCACATATCTATTTGCCTGAAGGGCAGAGTGGATAATTCTTCTCTCGTAAGGATTCATGGGCTCCAAGGATACCGGCTTCCGGCTTCTCTTTACCTTGAAAGCTATATTCTTGGCCAGATTCTCCAGAGTATCCTTCCTCCTCTTCCGGTAATCCTCTGTATCCAGCTTCACTCTTACATATCCATCTACTTCCTTATTGACCACCAAACTGGTCAGATATTGAAGAGAATCCAGGGTCTGTCCCCTTTTACCGATGAGGATTCCCATATCGTCTCCCTCAAAGTCGATATTGAGACAGCCCTCTTCCTTCTGGTATTCCATGCTGGTATTCACCGGAAGATCCATGGCTTGGAAGACACCCTCCAGGAACTTGGAAGCGGCAGCCTTCATTACCGCGATTTCTTCCTCCGTCCTCTCCGGGATCACCACTTCCTTGACTTCTCTGACAGGAGAGAGTTCCTTCTTAAAGTCCTGTCTGGAATCTCTATTCAAATCTCTTTTCAGATCCTTCTTGAAAGCCCTCTTGCCTTCCTTCCTGTCCTCATA
>CAVJHW010000134.1:0-6902 GCA_963649395.1 Coriobacteriaceae bacterium
GCCCATCAATGTACGGCGGATTCAGGAGGATCTGGATCCGGAATGGATCATCATGGAGGCGACAGGGGTGGCATTTCCCAACAGCATCCGACAGAACCTTCAGGAATCCTTGGGGATTCCTGCCCAGATTGTCTGTATCGCAGATGCCCAGAGATGGGAGAGATTGGTCAAGCCCCTGGCTCACCTGCTTCCCCTCCAGCTGGAGGGTGCTGATCTGGTATTGCTCAACAAGTCCGATTTGGTGAGCCGGGAGGAATTGGAAGCGGCCCGGGAAAGCATATGCAGCTGCAACTGTCAGACCTCCCTTGCATGTATCAGCACGATAGACGGAATTCCTAAAGAGGTATTTGACCAGATTATGGAATGGGGGGACGGACGATGAGGGAAGAATGCAACCACGATCCGAATCATGTCCATGTACACGGACACTGTGGCGACCAGGCCCATGCTCACGCACACGGACATGGTTGCAATCACGACCATGCTCACGCACACGGGCACTGTGACAATCATGCCCATGCCCACCCTCACGATCATGGCCATGGTCACGACCACGGTTCTCCCCAGGAAATCTTTCATATTTCTCACCATGAGGGGGCTCTGATTGGAAGTGTTCATGGGCGCTTGCCCTGTGGGGATTTTGAACAGGCTCAGGCGACCCTGGTGGAGCTGGCTCATAGGATCCAGGATGAGATTTGTAGGCAGGGTGGTATTGTGGGGCATATCAAGTTTATTATCAACAGCCCGGAGCATTGCTGCCAGATTTCCTTGACAGGGGCAGGGGAACATATCCGATATTTTGATATGGATTCCTGCAGGGTAGAAGGGGTTGTGATTGTCTTCTTGGTGACAGAGGACAGTCTGCATCGGATTCTTCAGGAGACTGCAGCGGTCCAGCTGAAGAAATGTTCCATGTAAGAACAGACTGGGGATGTGGATGCCCCGGCGAATACTTCGATAGATAACAAACATAAGAAGGGAGAAAACAGTATGTTAACAGCCAGAGAGAATTTCTTTGAATGTATTCAGGGAGGGAACCCGGATCGGTTCGTGAATCAATATGAATTTATCAAGCTTCTGATGAATCCCACCGCCTTCCAGAGTCCGTTTCTTAAGAAGGGGGATCCGGATCAGAAGAATGCATGGGGAGTTACCTACAGCTTCCCCGCCAATGTGCCGGGGAGCTTTCCGGTACATACGCCGGATAAGATTGTGATCCAGGATATCGAACATTGGCAGGATTATGTGCATGCGCCTACTCTGGATATGCCGGAGGAGCATTGGGATATGTGCAAGCAGATGTTTGATGCTGTGGATACCACCAAGGCCCTCAAGGCAGCCTTCGTTGCCCCGGGTCTCTTTGAGCAGTGTCATCATCTGGGAGAGATTGTGAATACCCTTACCAATCTTGCGGAATATCCCGATGAGATGCATGATTTGATCAAGTATCTGAAGGATTATGAGCTGCAGCTGGCGGAGCTCATTTGCAGCAAGCTCCACCCGGATGCCCTCTTCCATCATGATGATTGGGGCGGTCAGAATACTACCTTCATGTCCAAGGGTATGTTTGAAGAATTTTATGTAGAGCCCTACAAGGAAATCTACAAGTACTATCATGATCACGGGGTGAAGGTTGTCATTCATCATTCTGACAGCTATGCCGCCACCCTGGTGCCCTGTATGATTGAGATGGGCATTGATGTATGGCAGGGCTGCTTCTCCACCAATAATCTTCCGGAGTTGATTAAGAAGTATGGAGGTCAGATTTCCTTCATGGGAGGCATTGAGAATTGTCTGGTAGACCACGAGGGCTGGAACAGGGAAGAGATTCGTCAGGTCATTGAGAAGACCGTTGCGGAGTGTGGTATGAAATATTTCATTCCCTGCATCGCCCAAGGAGGACCTGGATCGGTATTCCCAGGAGTCTACAAGGTGATGGGAGAAGAGATTGACAAGTATAATTGTGAGCATTTCGGCTGGAAGCTAGAGGATATAGAATCCCATCGTCTGCCGGAAGAGATTATGTTCTAATCCGTAGATGTAATCTATGTAATCCCTGCAATAGGTAAAAGCAAGGGCCTGGGTCTTTTGACACCCAGGCCCTTTGTGAACATAATCTGTTAATGATCATACAATTCCAGAAGCCGCATGGACAGGCGCACATAGTCTCTGGTATATACATCATCCAGGCTGCTTCTCAGGGTTTCCTGGATCTTACGGATCCGATAGAGTACCGTATTGCGATGGGTATAGAGGGCGACGGCGGCCTTGGAAACAGAACGTTCGCAGTCCAGGTAGCATTTCAGGGTGTCATATAATTCGTCCCCCCGTTCCTTCTTCTGCTGCCAGAGATGGCGGATGGGCGGACAGATGGCGTTGAGGCGGTCGCCGGATGAGTTGGAGGACAGGATGAAATCCACGGCGTAATGATAGAAATGGAAGGAAATATTCTTGGGATGACGCAGATTGCCATAATGCAGAGCTGCCTCTGCCTGGGTATAAAGTTGGGCTGCATGGGTAATGCCGTCGCAGGGCAGACTAAAGCCCACCTGGATAGGGTTGCTGGCGGACAATGCATGCAGGAATTGCAGGAATCCGGCATCCATAGACAGGTCGCGGTTAGACAGGATCAGGATCCCGGGGTTTCGTTTCAGGACCACACATTGAGAAAAACGTTGGAGGATGGTGCGCATCAGAAGATTGAGAGCACTGTCAAAGGCCTTGGCATCCTCCGACGTGGTCAGATGAAACAGGGTCAGATAATAGGAATCCTCTCTCTCCCACTGTTGGTAGGTCAGCTGCAGATCCAGAGCACTTTCCTCGTATAGCTTTCCAAAGAGGAGATTATAGAATACATTGCCGTTGTAAGTTGCCATCACTGCCTCAGAACGGCATTGGTTGATGCAGGGAAGGAGGACAGAGGCTATCTTATCCAGCAGCTGGTAGTCTCCGGGATTCAGGGCTCTTTCCTTGGCAAAGAGGATCAACCTCCCGCAGTATACATCACCCAGCACAAGACCACAGGTGATGCCCCCATAGTTCATCCGGTCACCGTGGGAGGGATGATAGGATCGACTTCCGCTGAGCTGCATGTCGGAAGCATTAGGCTCATTGCGGAGCAAATGAATGCTGTTGAGGGAGGAATAACCGTATTTCTTCAGATACCGCCATTCCGGATCCATACTTTCTATATCATATTGCTTAGTCATTCCCAAGAGCTTGCTGTTGCCGTTCAGGAGGAGCAGGGGGTTGTGGAAGACCTTCCAAGCCTGGTCGATCACCCGCTGGAAATCCCCGTCCTGTGCCGCCTGAGTGATGCGGTCCAGCCAGTCCTCATAAAAATCAAAGCCTCCCTGAACAATCTCAAAGGCCTGGGTTTCATCCATTCCATGGATAAAAATCATATTCCCTTCCCCGTTACAGACTACACAATCCCTTCCCTTGGAATCCTTCCCCTGATAGACATGAACACAGTTGGTTGCATAAGCCCTTCGGGCACTGTTTAGAATGACTGGAGCATTGTCATCAATTTTTAATTCCAGATCAAAGGAAGTTAGATAATTCGCAATCATCCACATGCTTAACTTCATCTTATTTTCTCCTACTCTATAAAATCACACTGTTTATTTTAACACAAAATACAAAAAAAGGCCCCAGGAAAATAGCATTTTTTGTACATTGTGAATAGACAAAATTTGCTGCTCTTCCTCTGCCTAATCTTGTGCGTCTAATACATAGTGGGAAGCAGGAGCCTTTGCTAGAATGAACCCAGAGAGCGAACCAATACTAAAATGTGTAAAGGGGGACTTTATATGAAAGAAAAATGTTTGAGCTCTTCACAGGTCAATAAATATGGCTTTTATCTACTGACCTCGTCACTTGCAGCCATGGTGCAGATGACCTTTGTAACTATTTTTATGACCGATATGGTGGGGATACCGACTGCCATGGTGGCCACCACTCTGCTGGTTGCCCGCTTCCTTGATCTGATTATCGGCATCATATGCGGAGGCATTATTGAGAAGGCCAGGATGCCTTGGGGCAAGTATCGGTCTTGGCTCCTGGTATTTCGCTGGGTGATCATCTTCTCCCTGGTATGTACCTTCTTTGATACCTCCGGATGGCCGCTTACCTTCCGGATCGCAGTCTCCTTCGTGGGCTATATTCTCATGAATGCAGGTATGAGCTTTACCACCAATGCCTATTACGCCTTGGGACCGGCTTTGGCAGGTGCGAATCTGGATGATCGGAATCGTATGAGTGCCCGGGGAGCCCAATTCATGTGCGTAGCCATGCTGATTACCTGTGCGGCAACCATTCCGCTTGTAACGGTTCTGGCTCCTATAGTGGGTCCGGCTCATGCTTACCTGGTGGTGGCTGTGGTATTTGCCATTCCTTATATCTTCGGCTGCCAAATGGTTTCCAATCTCTGTAAGGACTGTGATCCCTCCGGCAAGCGAGGGGACAAGGGTCTTCCTATGTCCACGGTAACACTGAAGGACATGGTGCAATCTGTGGTACAGAATAAGCAGCTTTTGGTAGTGTTTCTTGCCTTAACCATTTATTATATCGGTCTCTATACCATCCAGGGACTGGCTACCTACTACTTTATGTATATCGTAGGCGATTATATGAAGATGTCTGTGAGCAGTACTGTTGTTATGATTGCAGGCTTCCTGGCCTCTCTTGTCATGCCCAAGCTGGGAGGAAAGCTGGGCAAGAAACGTGCTTTTGTGGCAGCCCTGGTGATCTATGCCGCAGCCTATGCTTTGGTATATCCCTTTGGCGGCAATTGGATCCTTTATACGGTGTTTGGAGCCATCGGTGGCGCAGCTGTTTATCTCTTTACCACCTTTGGTGTGAATTATTTTGTTGACTGTGGAGAATATCATCTCTACAAGACGGGCAAGGATACCAGAGTCATTGCTATTACCATGTATTCTGTACCCATGAAGATCGGTATGATGCTGGGCGGCGCCGTTGCTACCTATGGCTTGGCAGCCATCGGTTACTATGCGGGAATTGCCGTAGATCCTATCTTCCAGAGAAATTTCATGCTTCTGCTGGCTATCATCCCGGCAGCCCTGGTTCTGGTGGGGGCCTTGATTATGCAAGTTGGTTATAAGATTACCGACGCAGATGCAGCCAAATATGCGGCAGAGAATGCCAAAAGAGCAGGTCTTCAGGGACCGGCTCCCGGGGAGATCGAAGAAAAGTAGGCGCCTTTCAGCTGCTATGAACCAAAAGATAGGAAGGGATTTCTATGACAGAAAAAGAGAATTATTTAATGACGCTTCGGGGGGAACAGCCAGAGTGGGTTCCAGTCTATAGCTTCGGCCCCATGCCCGGGCAGACGAGACCCTGTACCTCCTGTATGCTGGAACCCTTGATTTTAAGCGAGTTCCGCTTTAAGGGCGGCGGCAAGGATTGCTGGGGAGTGAATTATATTCCCACCTATGAGACCGGCAATGCTCTGCTTCCGGAGCCCGGCAATTTTATCCTGGATGATATTCGTCATTGGCGAGACGTGATCAAGGCACCCTCCTTGGAGGGGATTGACTGGGAAGCCATGGCTAAGAAGCAGTTAGAGGGCTTCTATCAAATGGGGGTTAACCGAGAAGACACGGCCATTGCCTTGAATCTTCATGTGGGTTATTTCCAGAATCTGATGGCCTTCATGGGCTTTACCGAGGGCCTGTGCGCCATGAGTGAGGAACCGGAGGAGGTTCTGGCTCTGTTTGATTACATGTGTGATTTTTATACAGAGGTCACTCGACAGATCTGGCCCTATGTTCAGCCGGATGTTCTGACCTTGATGGACGATACGGCTGCCTGGCGAGCTCCCTTCATCTCCAAGGAGATGTATCATGACCTGGTTCTGCCCTTCCACGACAGACAGGCCAAGTTTGGAAGGGACGCGGGGATTCCCATTACCATGCATAATTGCGGACGTGCAGAGGTATTTATGGATGACTTGGTCAATATCGGGGTTAAGGCCTGGGATCCGGCACAGACCTGCAATGATCTGAAGGCGGTTCAGGAGAAGTTTGGCAACAAGCTGGTGCTGATGGGAGCCTGGGATGCCCGTGGCCGTCTGATGTCGCCGGATGTGACGGATGAGGAGATTCGTCAATCTGTCCGTGATACCATGGATACCTATGCCGTGGGCGGCGGCTTCTGTTGGTGCGGCGGCTATCTGGGACCTGTGGATGATCAGGAAATTATGCGGAAAAATGCAATAGTATTTGATGAAGTATACAAATACGGCGATAACTTTTACAAATAAAGCGGAGAATTTGGTTTGGGTGTTCCGGCACCCAAACCATTGACAGTTAAGGCCTGGAACCTATCAACAGAACCGAGTTGCGGAGGAAGAGATATGAGTATTGGTAAGTTTATGCAAACTGCAGCAAACCGGGATTACTCGAAGGAATGGCAGTCTCCCGGAAGCTTTCCCTGGATCTTCCAAAGACCCAAGGAGCCCATCAAGGGAAGACCTTATAGTGTGAGAGAGAATTATATTCGTTGTGTCAAGGGGGAAAAGCCCTATTGGATGCCGGCCTACATGACAGAAAGCAATATTATCTGGCCGGATGCTATGGAGGAGCATCCCGTGCCGGAGGTGGACGGATATGACTGGTGGGGCGTTTACTGGACCATGGTGGAAAATGTAGGCGGCATGATCACCAAGCCCGGCACCCGTACCCTGTCGGAATTCTCCAAATGGAAAGAAGAGCTGGAGTGGCCGGATCTGTCCCTAGTAGATTTTAAGACCGACGGTGAGAAGATACAGAAGATGCTGGATCCGGATCGGGTGCATATCTATGAATGCGTGGAGGGTATCTTTGAACGACTGCATGAAATGATTCCCTTTGATGAGACCTTGATGGCCTTTTATGAGG
>CAVJHW010000135.1:0-6667 GCA_963649395.1 Coriobacteriaceae bacterium
CTGGTATAACGGAGCCATGGCCTTGGTGGGAGCTGTTCTGAGCTTTGGATACGGAGAGGGTAAATGGGATGAAGAAGAAATATACATTTCCGGTCATTATGCTGATCCTGGTGACCTTTTTGAGTAACCTTTCCATTATGGGGGTGCAGTTTTATACGGTTATTATGACACAATTGTATGCCAATTATGCGGAGTGGGTTGTGAATCTCACCATGTCTCTGCCAGGCTTGGTTGGCATGTTCGCCTGTCTGGTCTGTGGCAAGCTGTGCGATAAGGTAGATAAAAAATGGGTATTTGTTCTGGGGATGATTCTGTTTGCTATTACCGGAACCAATGTGGGAGGTCTGGCCTACAACAGTAATCTGGGCATGATTCTTTCTGCTGCCGTTAATGGAGGAATCTGCTACGGAATGGTTAGCGTATCTATGGTTGGCATTATCAGTGACTGCTTTGAAAATGAGGAGCAAAGGGGAACGGTCATGGGCTGGTATAACGGAGCCATGGCCTTGGTGGGAGCTGTTCTGAGCTTTGGATACGGAATGATTGCAAATGTTAACTGGAAACTGGCTTCTCAGCTGAATTGGATTTCTCTGGTCGCTGTTGTCCTGGGTATTATCTTCATTCCGGCCTGTCCGCCTAGGAGCCAAAAGAATGAAGTGACGGAAGAAAAAGCCAAAGCCGGTAGGGGCTGGGCCAAGAGATTGATCCCCCTGGTGGCAGCATTTTTCCTGGTAAGCTTTGCGGCCATGTCAGTGATGACCTATATCGATCTCTATGTAACGGCCAATCATTTGGGCGGCTCCTCTGTGACAGGACTGTTCGGAACCGTACAGACCATTGCCTCCTTTGTTGCCTGTACCTTCTTCGGAGTGACCTATAAGAAGCTGGGTTCCAGACTGTCCATTCCCTGCTATTTGCTGATCGGATGCAGTATTTTGCTGATGTTCCTCTTCCCCTCCAAGGCGGTTTTGCTGCTGGCGGCCGCTATCTTCGGGGCCTCCTGGGGAACTGTATATACCTATTGGTTTGTGCAGGCGACCGTCCTTGTTCCGGAAAATATGGTCGGCACCGCCACCGGAATCGTAACCACCGCCAATTCTCTGTCTTACCTGCCTATGGCCTATTTCATGACTATTGTGATGGGTTTGATGAAGACCGACAACTTCAAAACCCTCTTCCCCATCTATATTGGGATCATAGCTATCGTATTTGTGGGAGCTGTCCTCCTCAATGGGAGAAGGAAGGAACAGGGATAAGGGAGATGAAGTTTCCTCTTTTGCAAGGATAGACGAGAAAGAGATGGATCAGAAGCAGTGAGAGAGGAGTGCAAGGCTCCCTGTGAGGTAGAGAGACATACTTCACAGGGAGCCTTCTTTGTGAATTCAATAAGATGGGAGGGGGGAGGTGGCGGTCTTTCGGCCAAGCCAGAAAGTGGCGGTCTTTTGGCCAAGCCAGATTGACTTGTCGTCATGACAGAATTATAATGCGATTAGAAGATGCCTCGGAGGGAGTGGAACGATCACCGGGGTTAGCAATGGAAAGGGGAATTTGTAAAGAGATGAAACAGAAGAGTTACGTAAAAGGGATGGTCATGATCATCCTGTCGGCCTTTTTCTTCGCCTGTATGAATGTTAGCGTGCGGCTGGCGGGGGATCTGCCCTCCGTACAGAAGAGTTTTTTCCGGAATCTGGTGGCTGCCATCCTGGCGGCGATTCTTCTGATACAGGAGCGTACTGCCCCAAGGGTGCCCAGGAAGTATTGGGGCCCTCTTGCCATACGATGTACCTTCGGTACCCTTGGGATTCTCTGTAATTTCTATGCCATCGATCACCTTCTGGTGGCGGATGCCTCTATCCTGAATAAGTTGTCCCCTTTTTTTGCCATCATCTTCTCCTTCTTGATTCTGAAGGAGAAGATTACTCCTGCTCAGGGTTTTTGTGTTCTCCTGGCCTTTGTGGGCTGTCTCTTTGTGGTAAAACCGGGCTTTCAGAATGCGGCCTTCCTTCCGGCCTTGATCGGTGTCTGCGGCGGGATGGGAGCGGGGATTGCCTATACCATGGTTCGAATCCTGGGCACCCACGGGGTGAAGGGACCGGTGATCGTATTTTATTTTTCTCTTTTTTCCTGTCTCTTTGTCCTGCCTTTTATCGCCTGCAGCTACCAACCCATGTCCCTTCGCCAGCTGGGAATCCTGCTGATGGCGGGGGCCTTCGCAGCGGGAGGCCAATTCTCCATTACCGCAGCCTATTCCTGCGCACCGGCGGGGAAAATCTCGATCTTCGACTACTCTCAGATTATTTTCGCCACCCTATTGGGCTTCTGTCTCTTTGGGGAGATTCCGGACAAATATAGCTTCCTGGGATATGGTCTGTTAGTTTTGGCCTCTGTCTGCATGTTCTTATATAATAGGAAGACAGAGGGCTGAATTTACGGTATCAGCTCCTCCAGGTCCCAATCCGCATATTCAGAACTGCCTGCCGCCCTGGCCAGATATTTGCCGGTCAGGGAGGTTTTGCAATGGATGATTTCCCGGGGGGTTCCGGTGAAAAGAATCTGCCCTCCCTTTTGGCCCCCCTCCGGACCCAGGTCAATGATCCAGTCGGCGGCTGCAATGAGTTCCAGCCGGTGTTCCACCACAAGGACGGTATTTCCCTGAGCCACCAAACGGCGAAGGAGGGCCAGGAGGGTCTGGACATCCCGGTTGTGAAGACCCGTGGTGGGCTCGTCCAGGATGTAGATATTGCCGGTCTTCTTCAATTCACTTGCCAGCTTCAGCCGTTGGGTTTCGCCGCCGGACAAGGTACTGGTGGGCTGCCCCAGGGTCATGTATCCCAGGCCAACCTCCTGGAGGGTTTTCAAGGGATCACAAATCTTCTTGTCATCAAAGAATTCCAGAGCCTGTTCTACCGACAGCCCCATAACCTCCTCAATATTCAAACCATGAAAGAGATAGGATAGAGCTGTGGGATTGAAACGTCGGCCGCCGCACTCCTCGCAGGGGATAGCCACGGGATCCGCAAAGGCCACATCCGGGGTCACTTCCCCCCGCCCCTTACAGGCAGGACAGGCCCCCTTGGAGTTGGAACTGAACCACTGGACACTGACTCCGTTTTCTTTGGCAAAAAGCTTGCGGATCCGATCCATGATGCCGGTATAGGTGGCAGGGGTGGAGCGGATGGAGGTGCCGATGGGGTGCTGGTCTACTACTACTGCTTCCGGATGGGCAGCGGTGAAGGCTTGGCAGATTAGGCTGCTTTTCCCGGAACCTGCCACTCCGGTTACTGCCGTTAGAATCCCTTGGGGTATGGTCACAGATAGATCTTTTAAGTTATGGAGATTGACGTGCTCCATAGGAAAGCCTTCCTTCCAGGGAAGGGGATCCGGATTGGGACAGAGACCTTCTTGCAGAGATTGGGCTGTGATTGTTCCCGCCGCCTTCAGTCCGGCCAGATCCCCCTCGTAGACGATCTGACCACCCTGTCTGCCGGCCAAAGGTCCCAGCTCAATGATATAATCAGCCAAATCCAGCATTTGCCGGTTGTGTTCTACCACCAGCACCGTATTATGGTGATCCCTCAACGCCAGGAGAAGACGGCTGAGCCTCCCGGCATCGGCAGGATGAAGACCGGCTGTGGGCTCGTCAAAGATATAGGTGATATTGGTCAGGCTACTGCCCAGATGACGAACCATTTTCAGCCTCTGGGCTTCCCCGCCGGAGAGGGTATCTGTTCGGCGGGAAAGACTCAGATATCCCAGGCCGACGTCTACCATGCAGCGGAGACTTTTGAGGATCTGGCCTGCGATGGATTGCCCCAGGGGATCGGTAATTGTTTCCAGAACCGGAATCAGCTCGCTGACCGGCAGCTCATTCATGTTGAGAATATTGTAGCCGTTGATACGGGAAGCCAGAGCCTTGGGGTTCAATCCGCTGCCCTGGCAGGTCAGACAGGGCCTTCGACGCATAAAGCGGGCGGCCTCCTCCCGCACTTCCTTCTTCAGACCGGAGATATCCCGGTTTAGATAGAGGCGGTTAAAGCGGGGTACGATTCCTTCATAGGGCAGTTTGGAGGCCTGACCGGTGTTGTTATAGCCGTGCTCCATAATGAGGGGCTTGTCAGGACCTATTCGCAGAGCCTGCCACTCCTGGGGGGTAAAGTCTTTCAGGGGCTTATCCGCAGGATAAAGGGGATTGTGGTGGTAATAGAACTCCTGCCAGCTCCCTCCGGAAAATTGGCTGAAGCGGATGGCCCCTTCCTCGATGGTCTTGTCCATGTCAAACATGGCTTCCTCATCCAATTCCACCTTCTCCCCCAGCCCCGTACAGTCCGGACACATCCCCAGGGGATGGTTAAAGGAATAGGCCATAGAGCCCCCGGCGCTGGGCTGTCCTACCCGGGAAAAGAGCAGGCGCAGCAGGGGGGCGATATCGGAGGCCGTACCTACTGTAGATCGGGCATTCGCTCCCAAGGCTCTCTGGTCTACCACAACACAGGGGGTCAAGCCCTGGATTCTCCCTACCTTCGGCTCCTCGTAATGGGGGAGACGATTTCGGAGAAAAAGAGGGTAGGTGTTCTGCCATTGGCGGCAGCTCTCCGCAGCAATTGTATCAAATACCAAAGAGCTCTTCCCGGAACCGGAGACGCCCGCAAAGACGATCAGTCTCTCCTTAGGAAGCTCTACATGGACATGGCAGAGATTATTCTCACAGGCATCTTCAATAAAGATCTTTTCGTATTGGCTCATGCTTTGCTTTCATTCCTTTCTGAAAGTTGGCCTTGCTTTGAACAGATACATTTTAACACTTTTATCCATAACGTTTTTGCCAGGTGACAGGAAATCTTTACATGGAAAGCCCCGACAAGCAGCCGGGCTGAGGGCATGCTAGCGACGCAACGCTAGTCCCCTTGGGGGCATGCACCGAAGCACGGATATTTGTCGGGCATGTGTGGGTGGTAGTGCGGAGCAATCGGCTTTCGTGGGTGGTGGAGCGGGACGGGCTGGACAGGGTACTTGTTTCGGCCCTCAAATGGTGATATGATGCAAGAACAGAATACCTATTTTATCAGAGACAGACGGAGGTAATGATGAGATCAAGCGGCATTTTACTGCCTGTGTCAGCCCTGCCCACCCCTTATGGGATCGGTGGCTTTTCACGGGAGGCTTATGAATTCGTAGATCGGCTGCAGGAGGCAGGTCAGAAGTATTGGCAGGTGCTTCCCCTGGGGCCTACCGGATATGGGGACTCTCCTTATCAGTCCTTTTCCACCTTTGCGGGGAATTCCTACTATATTTCCCTGGATATCCTGAAGGAGGAGGGTCTGCTGACAGAAGAGGAGTGTCGGGAGGCGGATTGCGGAGCCAATCCCCGTCAAGTGGATTACGGCTGGCTGTATGTGACCCGGTCTTCTGCTCTTCGCAAGGCCTTTGGACGCTTTGTCAGGACAGAGGACTATAGCCATTTTATAGAAGAAAATCGTGCCTGGTTGGAGGATTACATCCTCTATATGGTGATACGGGACCAGCAGAAGGGAGCCTGCTGGAACCAATGGCCAAGGGAATGGAAGAGTCGGCAGCCCCAGGCTCTGGAGCAGGTTCAAAAGGAATTCTCGGAGGAGTTGGACTTCTATCGTTTCCTGCAATATGAGTTCTCCAGACAGTGGCAAAAATTGAAGAAATATGCCAATGATAGGGGAATTCGGATCATCGGAGATATCCCCTTCTATGTGGCTATGGATAGTGCAGATGCCTGGTCCCATCCGGAGCTCTTTCAATTTGATGAAAAACAGGAACCCAAGGCGGTGGCAGGGTGTCCGCCGGATGCCTTTGCGGCAACGGGCCAGCTGTGGGGCAATCCCCTCTATCGCTGGGACTATCACCGCCAAAGGGATTTTGATTGGTGGACACGACGGATGGCGCATTCCCTTCAACTCTATGATGTGGTGCGGGTGGATCATTTTCGGGGATTTGAGTCTTATTATTCAGTTCCCTATGGCGATAAAACCGCAGAGGGCGGCCATTGGGAGCAGGGCCCGGGATTGGAACTTTTTCAGGTTCTGGAGAAAAAATTGGGAAAGCTGGATGTCATCGCAGAGGATCTGGGATATTTGACAGAAGATGTCCATCAGATGGTGAGAGAAAGCGGCTTCCCGGGTATGAAGGTATTGGAATTTGCCTTTGATTCCGGGGTAGACAACCTCTATCTGCCCCACAATCACAGCAAGAATTGTGTGGTTTATACCGGAACCCATGACAACGATACGGTTCTGGGCTGGTATGATCATCTCAATGAGGGAACCAAACACTTTCTTCGGGCCTATATGAATAATGAAGGCAGCCCTCGAGAGAAGCTGCCTTGGGAATTTATTCGTATGGCTATGGCCAGCGTGGCTAATCTGGCTATGGTGCCCATGCAGGATTATCTTTGCCTGGGAGGAGAAGCCAGAATGAACTTCCCTTCCACCCAGGGCACAAACTGGAAATGGCGCATGCTGCCCGGGGAGTTCTCCTCCCCGCTTGCGGAAAAAATCCGGTCCCTGGCCCATCTATATGGGAGAAGCTAACTACTTTGAAAGCCCCGGACGGCAGACACAAGCTGTGGGATGCTCGCGACGCAACGCTAGTCCCCTTGGGGGCATACCACAGCTTGTGGATATCGGACGGGCAAGCC
>CAVJHW010000136.1:0-6653 GCA_963649395.1 Coriobacteriaceae bacterium
TAAAACTTGTCTGGCGGTCTGCCCATCAATCTCATCAGTATACGCCAGGAGAATAATCTGATCGGACATCAATGTTAGAGCCTTCATTATGTTTTTCTTATGAGTTGGGTCGAGACGCCCAAAAGGAGAGTCCATTATAATGGGACCACTTAAGGGCGCATTTTTGTGTAAAGCACCTATCAGCGATAGAGCCACAATATGCTCAAAGCCAGCGGAACGGAACGGTATTATTTCGCTGGAACGGTGCTGGATGGAGAGACCGTAGTTATCGTTGATCTTCAGTGCAGTATAGTCAGGATCGCTGCTAATGTTGCAGAATGTTCATGCTAAAGTCTTTTGACTGGCAATAGATATGCTTGCTTGTCACTGAATTGTTCTATATACTGTCATTGGATCATAACAGTATATAAAGAAAGGCCCCCTGGGGCACCCTCTTCTCATGATCGTACCCCAGGGGATCGTGGTATTAAACCTTGATTATTATAACAGATTATACGCTAACCTACAATGAGGAAACCGATATTTTTTGTTGAAAGCAGGGACGTATCCTATTGTGCCTCTTGTAAAGGAAATAAAGGGTTTGTGCGACAGCGGGGTTGCACTGACCGATATCTGTATTGTGGCTCGAACGAAAAAGCTGGTCAATGATTATCTCTCTTTGTTTACGAAGGCAGGAATACGTTCCTATGGGATCAAACGGAATAAAGTTGACAACCGAAGCCTGGAGGGAGTCCGCGTAGCAACAATGCATCGTGTGAAAGGTTTGGAGTTCCAATATGTTTTTATCGTTGCGGTAAACAACAGAATTATCCCCCTGCCAGCAGCAATCAATCGAACGGATGCGGTTTCTGAGGCTGAAACAATGACATCAGAAAAATGCTTGCTATATGTAGCAATGACACGGGCGCAAAAAGGCGTTTACCTGACCAGTTACGGTAGACCATCGGGGTTTTTGAACGCATAACGCAGAGGAAGTTTTCTTGATATTTTGTCAGCAGAAAGGAGACTTCGGATTTTATGGATTATACTTGGCATTATGCTTCACCAATCGGCGGAATCTTGCTTGCGAGTGACGGTGAGAAATTGACTGGCCTTTGGTTTGATGGCCAGAAATGCTTTGCAAATACGCTCACAGAGAAGCCTGTAGAGGAAGAATTGCCCATCTTCCAGGAGACCGCAAGATGGCTTGACATCTATTTTAATGGAGAAATACCCGACTTCACCCCGCCCTTGTCCCTGCGAACCACTTCCTTTCGCCGGGAGGTCTGGGAGATTTTACTGTCCATCCCTTACGGACAGACTATGACCTATGGTCAAATTGCAAATATTATTGCAAAACGTCGGGGACTCCTGCGAATGTCCGCCCAGGCAGTAGGGGGAGCAGTCGGACATAATCCTATTTCCATCATCATTCCCTGCCACCGTGTCATCGGTGCTAAGGGAAATCTGACCGGCTATGCCGGTGGTATCGAGAAAAAGAGCCGACTCCTCACCCTAGAGCAAGTGGATATGGCAATGTTTATCGATAGGCCGCAGCCAGCTCCGCAGCCAAAGCATCAATCTGACCTTCCGTCTCCCCATGGATGGCTGACTGGATGCTGACTACGTTTTCGCAGAAGGTGATACCCTTGCTGTTTTCGAAAGCCTTCTTGATGACCTTGGCAGCCGTAGGAGCCCAGGAGCCATTCTCGATGATGCCGATGCGGCGGTTCTGATACTCCCGCTCGGTCAGATTGTGGAGGAAGTAGCTCATGAAGGGGAAGACATCTCCGCAATAAGTAATGGAGGCCAGGACAATGGTATCGTAGCGGAAGGCATCCTCCACGCACTCTGCCATATCTGATCTGGCCAGGTCTACGGCTTCTACCTTGGGAACACCGGCAGCCTCCAGTTTGGCGCAGAGCTTCTCCGCGGCCTCCTTGGTGTGGCCATAGACGGAGGCATAAAAGATCATGACTCCCTGACTCTCCGGCCGGTAGGAGGACCAGGTGTCATAGAGATTGATATAATATCCCAGATTCTCCGTCAGAACCGGCCCGTGCAGGGGGCAGATAATGGCAATATCCAAGGTGGCGGCCTTCTTCAGAAGGGCCTGGACCGGCTTGCCGTATTTGCCTACGATACCAATGAAATACCTTCTGGCCTCGCAAGCCCAGTCCTCCTCCACATCTAGGGCTCCGAACTTGCCAAAGCCGTCTGCGGAGAAGAGGATCTTATCCTTGGAATCGTAGGTCACCATGACCTCCGGCCAGTGAACCATGGGAGCCATAACAAAGGTCAGGGTATGCGTACCCAGCTCCAGCGCATCCATCTCTCCCACCTCCAGGGTTTTATTCAGTTTCATCTGGGGGAAGAATTGCTGCATCATGGCAAAAATCTTCTTATTGGCAACCAGGGTGGTGTCCGGATATTTGTTGACAAAGGTCTCGATGGAGCCCGCATGATCCGGCTCCATATGCTGCACCACCAGATAATCTGGCGCAGCTCCCCCCAGAACCTCCTCTACCTTGCCCAGCCATTCCTCCGCCTTGCGGATATCTACTGTATCCATCACGCAGGTTTTGGCATCTTTAATCACATAGGAATTATAAGACATTCCATTGGGAACCACATATTGACCCTCGAACAGGTCCACCTCGTGGTCATTCACGCCTACATAGAATACTTGCTCTGTAATCTGCTTCATGATAGATCTTCCTTTCTCTTCTAGCGCTCATAGTTCTCTTATCAGGACTATCTGTTGATAAGAAGTTTAGCTTATTCCATAAATCTTGTCAATAGAACATCTTTGCCGCTCCCTCCCGGACATAGAACAGCTTCACAACTCCCTCCTGGCTGACTTCACCGCCTCCAGAATAGCCATCTCCATCACATCCGCCGCCAGGGTTCCGGCCACATTGATATCTGCCTCTACGCTTCCCAGGGAGGCGGCATAAATGGTGTCTCCATCTGCCAAGGTTCCCACAGGATTGATGCAGCGGGCATAGGCATTCCTGGTCATGGAGGCAATTTTGCTCATCTCAGCCTTGCTGAAGCTGCCATTGGTAATAACGGCGCCGATGGTGGTATTGCCGGTAAACATATCGGTCTTTTTGCAGATCTTGTAAAGTTCCTCCCGGGAGTCTCTCAAGTGACTGCCGTCCCGGCTTCTTAAGCCTGCCAGCTCCTGCCCGGTGGCGGGATCATAGACATCTCCCAGGGCATTGACGGCCACCACAGCTGCCATTTCCAGCTGTCCCAGCCTCACGGCAGCCATGCCCAGGCCGGAATTGGAGGCATAATCCATACCGCAGATCTTTCCCACGGTAGCGCCGCACCCCACCCCGTAATCGCCGCACCTGGGATCATTCTTCTCCGCATCCAGGCAGGCCGCATAACCCATCTGCCGATCCGGCCGAATGGCAGCGCTGCCATAGCAAAGGTCATAGATGCAGGAGCCGCATACCAGGGGCACCAGGGCATATTGGGTGTCATAACCGATCTGGTGTTCCTCCAGGTATTGCATAATCCCATCTGCCGCCTCCAGGCCGAAGACCGAGCCGCCGGACAGCATGATGGCATTCACCGGCGTATCTGCCGTGGTGGGATCTGCCAAATGCGTCTCTCGAGCCGCCGGACCTCCTCCGCTGACATCGATGCCCACCCGGGCTCGCTGATCCAGCATGATCACCGTGACCCCGGTTCTGGCCTCCTCATTCTGGGCATTTCCAATCCGAAAGCCCTTCATGTCCTGAATCCTAATCTTCTCTACCATTTCCGATAAACCCATACTATTCCTTCCTCTCTGCGTTCCTTCCCGCAATCCTCCAAATCCGCCTGGTCAGCAGCCATTTTCGAATCTGATTCATCAAGAAAAGCAAAAAACCTGCCATTATAAAATAAAGTAAAGCCACCACAATCAGGGGGACGAAGGCCTCATAGGTGCTGCTGCGGATGATATCCCCGGCTTTGGTCAGATCCGCCACCGCAATATATCCCACAACGGCCGTTCCTTTCATGAGGCTGATCAAATTGCTGAAATATCCCGGCAGCATGGAGCGAACAGCCTGGGGCAGGACAATGCCCCGGAAGGTCTGCCCCTTGGTAAGTCCCGTCGACAGCCCTGCCTCTCTTTGGCCTCCATCCACCCCCTGGATGCTGCCTTGAAAGAGCTGTGCCAGATAGGCTCCGAACACCAGTCCAAAGCCAAGAATAGAGATCAGGACATTGGACACCTGGGATTTTCCGAAAATGACATAGTAGAGAAGCATCAAAATTACCACAATGGGCAGCCCCTGCATGAGCCCGGAATAGATTGCCGCCAAGGCATGAAGGATCCGGAAGCGAGACAGGGCCATGGCACAGAAGAGGGCCCCCAACAGATTGGCCAGGAGAAAGCCCAGGAAGGTAATCAGCAAGGTTATCAAAAGTCCCTGGGCCAACATAAGCCAGCGATTCTCATCCAGCAGGGTCCTTCGAATGCTGTCCCAAAGGGTCTTGGTCTCTGTCCGGCTGTCCGGCAGCTTCTGCTCCTCTTGACTTCCCGAATTCTTCTCCCCCTCATCCTTTGCCACCACCAAGTGGTCGCTCTTGTAATCCCCTGCCCGGACAATAGCCACTATTTTCTGCCGATAATAGGAATCCGAATAGAGGACGCTTTGGGCCCGCTCCTGGGTCCAAGCAATCTGACCGGCTGCCAGATCATATTTCCCAGCTGCGATCCCACTGAGAACCCCGGCAAATTCCGAATTCTCAATTCTCAGTCCATACCCATATTCCTGACAAAATCCTGCCAGGATGGCGATATCCAGGCCCACATTCTTATCGTTGAGGATAAAGGAAAATGGCTTCTGCGTGGAAGGGGTAGCCATATGCAGCACTCCCTTCTCCCCCTTTTTGGGAATCTCAATATTCTTCCAATCCTTGGGATACAGCCAATATTCCTGCAAGCTCTCCAGCTTGCCCTTCTCCTTCAGTTCCTTGATATACTGATTCACTTCACTGCAAAGAGCCTCTCCCTTCGCCGTCTTGGGGAAAATCACTCCCAGATCATAGGTCATCAAGGCTTCATCCAAATAGCCAAAAGTCGGATACTCTCCTGCCATATTATAATAATTGATATCTGACAGGACGAAGAAATCAATCTTTCCCTTTTGCAAGGCCAGGGCCAGATCCGTCGCTGAATTAAAATACAGAAGCCGGGCATTGGGAACCTTTCCCCGCACAATCTGATCCTGAGGGGTTCCTGTAACCACTCCCGCTGTCTTTCCCGCCAACAGTTCAAAGACTTCCTCCCCCTTGGAATCGGTGGAAGAAAACACCCTTTGGGAACTTCCTACCAAAAATACCAGGAGCAATGCCGCACACAAGAGGCATGCTCTCCCCCAACCTTTTAAATTGCCAGCCATGACATCTATTCTCCTCTCCGGTCTATCGTTACCGACCCCTTCACGTAACCTTGATTCTTCTGTGTCATTTTATCACCGGATCCCCCAGGCGTCAAACGATCAAAGGCAGTCAAAGGCCAAAACTTTTTCCTCAATATCTATTGACAAGCTTTTCCGGATGGAATACAATAAGAAAGCATGTTTCACGAGGGGTTTTCCGTGTCTGCCTCCGTGATCAGATACAGATGAATTTGATAGGAGGTGTACAGTTTGGCTAATATTAAATCCGCAAAGAAGAGAATCCTTGTAACCCAGACGAAGACTGAGAGAAATAAGTCTATCCGTTCTGCTGTAAAGACAGCGATGAAGAAGGTAGACGCAGCTGTTGCTGCAAAGGATAAGGAAGCTGCGAATGCCGCCCTTACCAAGGCGATTTCCGCCATTGATATGGCTGCGACCAAGGGTGTGTATCACAAGAATAACGCATCCAGAAAAGTTTCCCGCCTGAGCAAAGCTGTAAACTCTATCGCATAAGGTTTCGTATTAGATAAGAACCCCGGCTGTACCGTCATTCGGCCGGGGTTCTTTTTTGTCTTCCAATTGCAAAGTGCGGGGGGGGCTTTCCCTTATGTGCTGTATTGGATGATCATCAATTCCACACTCAGCACATCGCTGAGGCGGCCGGTCTTGACCTTTTCCTCGGCATCGGCAAAGTCCTCCACCGCTGCCTGCAGATATTCCGAGGAATATTTTCTTGCCAGGGGCAGATAATTTTTCACGATAAAGGGAGCCAGACCCGTCCGTGAGGCTATGGTTTTCTGGTCACAGTGGAGTTCCAGCAGCTCCTTGACCTGGAAGATCAGGTTATATTCCCTGGCCAACAGATAAAGGATCCGCATGGGAGGTTCCTTCAAGGCCAGCAAATCGTAATAATCATCCAAGGCCTTCTTCTGATTTTTCTCGGAGACAGCCCGGATCATCTCGAAGATGCGGTTGCTGATCTGTGGCACGCAGACCGCTTGAATGTCTGTGGCCGTGATAACCTCCCGCCCCATCGTATAAGACAGAAGCTTCTCCACCTCCCGGTCAATCATCCCCATATCTGTCCCTGTCATGGATAGGAGCAATTCCATATCCTTGCGGGTAATCTTCCTCCCCTCCCCCTGCAGACGGCCAAGAATCCATTTCATAAGAGCCTCTTCCTTCTGGGGCGGGAATTCCACCACCCGACCCTTCTTCTGGACACTCTTGTAAATGCTTCCTCTCTTGTCCACCTCATCCTCAACT
>CAVJHW010000137.1:0-1810 GCA_963649395.1 Coriobacteriaceae bacterium
CGGTGCTAAAGCCCTGCTCTATTTGTCGTCCCTTAAATCGGCTGTGAATGGTAACAAAAGCCTGAAAAATCAATAATTTAGGGCTTGACATTATAGGAAGGCTTATTTCTATCCTAAGTGCAAGGCAGCGCCTGGAACAGATTCCGCCAATACAAAGAATTCCTCTATTACTCTTGCATCTACTCCCTTCACTTTCACGGTATTTGAGCCGAATGACGGGGATTGGAGATATAGAAAGACCTTTGACACAGAGTCGGAGGCTAAAACCTGGATTGACGGACGGTTTACCGGGACAGAATCTTGATGAAAAGCATTATAAAAACAGCAACGATAGGGGGTAAAGATATCGACCTGGCCTATACTGCCTGGGCCATGGTTGATATCAACCGCCTATTAAGGCAGGAAGACGGAACAGCGCTAGAATTGCCAAAGGTGATTTTGGGGGATGATCCCGGCACTTTCGAACTGTTTTGTTCCATTGTGGAGGTTTTAGCCTATTCCGCTGCAATGTATAAAAAATTGCGAGGTCAAGACACGGATGGAGTCATAAACGTGAAAGAAATCATGTATACCATGGTACCCACCGAGCTGATCAGCGCGCGGCAACGAGCGATGGAGGCCGTTTTGTCTGGTTTGGGAAGAGACTTCGAAATAGACTTGGGGCTGGCTGAACTTGAAAAAAAATCCACGTCGGCGGCAAAAACATTAATCTGTGCTCTAAATCTGAGGTTGAAAATTGAAGACCTCAAAGCAATAAGCGCCGGGCTTTTCTATGATATGATTGAAATAAAATTTCCATCGGAAGAGGAAGACTAAAAAGAACGGGCAACCTGTGAAAAGTTGCCCGCTCTTACTTTTTATCATTGTCTTTGTCGTGAAAAATATGATAAAGAAAATAAAATGGAAACACAAATATTATAGCTAGAGTTATCATCATCCACATAGATTGTACCTCCTATATGCTTATATTACGATATTATTTGGGAAAAAGCAATGGCAGAAAAAATGCCTCTTTAAAGCTATACAATGCTGAATTGGGTAACTTAAAAGAAAGAAATAAGGATACTCAGAACAGTTATGACTATCTGAAACAAAAGGCTGAAATTCTTGTCAAGGTTCAGGCAACACAAAAGGCTAAAGTTGATGAACTAAACAAAGCGCTTGAAAATGCTAAAAAAGCACAAGAAACATACAATCAAAAGGTTGCCATCCTGAAATCTAAAAACGACCTTTAACGACAAAAGAGAGTGAACACACTGAACATTGATGTGCTCACTTTTTTTATGCCTGTATTGCCTTCTCAAAAACGTTGACGGCGGTTTGCTGCATGAGGTCCGTATTAAAGGTGTATGTTTGTAATGTGGTTGATATGTCCTTGTGTCCCAAGCGCTCTATAACCGTTTTTGGATTCACTCCACCCTCTGCCAATATGGTTCCGTGGGTATGCCGGAGACAATGTGCGCGGAAAAGAGTAGTTCCTAACTCGTAGAGTATCACCCTCGCAACGTATTTAAAGGATTCAGGGGTTAAGATGGTACCGTTTTCTTTGACGCAAAGCGGGTTTGTTTCCTTGCGTGGAACATCTACAGCCGCCAGGGCCTGTGTGATGGAACCGTCAGGCAATAAATAAGTTTTCATATTGCGGTCGAGGATACCCTTTTCACAGCTCCACAATTCACCGATCAGGCCGCTATGAAGGACTTCATGGGTGCACTTTACTGATCCTTCAGAAATGCCAGGAAATACCATATGCCGAGAACATCCTCGAAATATCCGGAATCGGAGAAAATACACTTTCCGGAATCCTTGC
>CAVJHW010000137.1:1841-6645 GCA_963649395.1 Coriobacteriaceae bacterium
CAGAAACTGAGCGGACTGGGATTGGTGGCCTGTAGTTCCGGTAAGCATAAGGGAGAGACCAGGATCAGCCACGGAGGGCGTAAACGCTTGCGATACTGGCTGTTTCTGGCGGCCAAGTCAGTAGTGGTTCATGCAGAAGAATTCAGAGAACTCCATGACTGACATACACCTTTAGCTCTGTTTTGCAAGGTAACTATTTAAAGAAAAGCTGAAAAATCAATGATTTAGGGCTTGACATTATAGGAAGGGCTTGACATTATAGGGGGGTTGGGGAAGATGTTCAGTTTGCAGAAAAAATAAAAAGGTGCACAATAGGGGAGAAGGTAACGACATAAGCTGGGAAAGGAAGGGAATATTTATGGGTGATAAGAAAACCAGGCAGGAAGTCTTGTGCAGTCTTGGGATAGAAGATAATCCGTTATACGAGCGATTTGAATTCCGAAATATCAGACCGGACGAGGCGGATGAGGCAGCGGATATAGAGAAGGTGTGTTTTCCTCCGAATGAGGCGTGCTCACGAGATCATATGCTTGCACGCATAGAGGCTGCGGGAGATTTTTTTCTGGTGACAGTTGATAAGGAGACCGGGAAGCTTGCCGGTTTTCTAAATGGGATTGCTACCAACGAGCAGAGGTTCAGGGATGATTTTTTCACGGACGCATCTACGCATGATCCCGAAGGTAAGACTATCATGTTGCTCGGCTTGGACGTGCTGCCGGAGTATAGGATGCAGGGTCTGGGCCGGGAACTGGTCTTCCACTACTGGCGCAGGCAGCAGGAGAAAGGGATCAAGCGACTGGTTCTCACATGTCTTGCGGGCAAGGTAAAGATGTATCAGAAATTCGGCTTTAGGGATCTTGGAGAATCTGCATCCGAATGGGGTGGCGAAAAATGGCATGAAATGGATATCACTTATTCCAACGACCGCCTCTGATATCCCGGAATTCCTGGTGCTCCTTCAGATAGGGATCTTGGTCACCGCAGATGGCATAGTCGCAGAAGTTTCCTTCCCCCAGGGTGGTAGTTCTTACCAGTTTGGCATGTATAACCTCCATGGCTGCATAATCTACATTGCACAGGGCAGGCAGAATCTCCAGAAGATCATGGTCTCGGGCAAATTGCGCTACCGGACAGGATGTAAAGCGGTAGCGGATAGGCTCTCCTTCCTGGTAAGGATCCACCTCCATTTCGTAGTCGTGCCATACGTCACACCGTTTCTTCGCCATCAAAAAGGCTTTGTACATTAGCTTTTTGAAGAATTTTTTGTTGCAGTTAACGAATTTCAATCTGCGGAAGGAGCCAAGAAAAATCTCTCCGTACATTTCCTCTATCTCCGCGAAGGAGGTCATTTCCTTGCAAACAACATAGTAGCTAAGAACCATAATATTGTCGTAGGTGCCGCCCAGGCCGTTGTGAAAGTTCTTCCGGCCCCCTAAATCTCTGCGAAAATCCTTTAGAAAATCCACAAACTGCAATTGCACAGCTGTCCAAACACGATCCTGTCTCGGGGTCGGATAGTGTTTGGCAATATATTTCTTGATCTCTTTTTTGCATTTCCCGGAATATAGAGCATGGCAGCTTCTGTCGAACACAAGGTCTTTTTCTCTCATAATCAAATCTCCATGTTGGTTAGCGTGCGCTAATCCTATTGTAACTGAGATGGAAAAAATGTCAAGGTTTATCTGCTGTTGATGGGATATTGTATCTGCTGTTGGTGGGATATTGTCCTTCGGGGTTTACTATTCACGGCCCAAATAACTGAATAGATAGTGAAGGCTCACTATCATAGTGAGCTGCCATGTTTTTTGGAAACAAAGAAATCCGGCTTAGCCGGATTTCTTTGTTTCCAGCACCCTTGGCGGCAGCTATAGGCTGCCGCTGTAGGAGAGCACTTCCGAAAGGCTGAAAGGGTTATCCTGGGTCAGCCGTAAAAGTGCTGTATATTCATTGATGCCATTTCGTGCACAGGTCTCTAGGTAAGTTCGAATGGACGCAAAGTACCTGGCATACTCCACAGATTCAAACTGTCCAGAGACTTTCTCATGGATTTTTGTAAACCTGAGACTTCGTTCACTCAGGTTATTCGTGGTTGGAAGACGGAAATCCGTAACCCACATAAAGTAGTTTTCCCGAAATTTCCTGAGCCTCGACAATAAACGCCGTTCAGCAAGAATGGCCATTCATGGCCGGATACCTCGGACGGCTTTTGCAGATCCCGCTGGAGGTGCTGGTTGCACTCGATATTGATGAAAATAAAATCGGCATTGTAATTCATGGTGACATGGTCATGCATGACATAGGTATGCGCGCCTAACAGCTCCAGCAGCCCATCTTCGTCAATGCTCTTCCGGCCCTTGCTCTCGTGGGCGGTAAACAGTGCCAGCTTTTCTGTACCATAGAACCTCATGCAGCTACGGGATCTGTCGATAAAGATCACTGTGTCATCCCAGTACAGTATGCTTTCCATGGCAAGCATGCGCTTCACTTCCGCATCGAAGTTTTTCAGCTTCTTAGCCGCTTTTTTCTGCATGCCGATGATGAACGCCTCGCATGGGTCAAGCTGTCCGGAAAAGAATCCCCGGAGCAGCCTCTTTACGCGGTTTACGCTGACAAAACCAAGGTCAAGGAGCGCAAGGATCATTGCCTGCAGGGAACCTCCGTATTGACATTTTTCCTTCAGCCGGTTGGGGACGGGAGCCCGGGACTCCTTCCCGCAGATCCTGCAGCGATATTTGTGAAAAAGGTGCCGTTTCTTGACGACGTGGACCTCATAATCCAGCTCGTCTTTTTCATCATACCCGACTTCTTCTAATCCGCCTCCACAGTAGGGGCAGGCATCCAAGCTATGATCTTCTGTTGCAGTTTCCTCCCCTTCCGGTATGGAGGAGAGCGTGTGTTGCTCATGCCCGGGCTGTCCGCCTTTTTGTTTTCCGCTTTTTTCGCGTAAGTTTGGTATGACTTTGTTCTTGTTCAGGGGAGTTTTGCTGGTGGGTGTACCGCTGTTGGCGCTGTCGTTATTAAGGATGGAAGTGAGGCGGCATACTTCATCAGACAGAGCCTGTATTTTTGCCGCTGATTCTTGTCCCCCGTTTTCCTCGAGGAAAGCAACCCGTCCTTTAAGGCTTTCAATCTCTGCTTTCAAAGCAGTATTTTCCTCTCTTAAAAAGGCATTTTCTTCCGCAAGATCCATCTTGCTGAAATCATCGTAGATGTTCCGAGCCCGTTCAAGCTTCCATAATTCCTGGTAACGGTCACGTTCTTTTTCTGCATTTCTTAATTCGTGAGATAGATGGTTGATCTGTTTGAGGAGGGAGATTTTTTCATCCGGTGCATAGAGGCCTGCGGCAGCCAGCTCCAGATCTTTTTGGAATTTTTTAACCTGGCGCTGCAATGCAAGCACTTCCTGCCGCCGTTTTTCATATGCCTCCTGCAATGTCATCAGATATCACCTGCCCTTTCCTCGGTTATAGCTATTTGCCGGCTTTTCTTAGTTGCTCTTTTAGGAAAGCATTCTCTTCAAGAAGTCGTCTGATTTCCGCACGCATATCCTTCATGGTTTTAGGCATCTGGTATCCATCTTCCTGCCCCTGATAAGAAGGACTGAGTTTTTTGCACCGCCCATCCGTAGGGACGATCTTTCCGGTTTCTTTGTCTACACGACCGATGAGAGTACGTTTGGAACGGGAACGCTTCAATTCCTTATCCCAAAATGATTGATTTTCATACGCATAGGTAATGCCGCTTCGTTTGTCTGTCTGGTATATAATTCCCAAGAAATCGCCTCAAATCTTTATGCGTTAATTATAACACATAAAGATAAGATTGTCAACACAAAAATGCCAAAATTCCTTGATTTTTCAAGAAAAATCGGCATTTTAAGAAGAAGCTTTTACTGGTTAGATATCAGGATAATTAGGAACTTATCCGATCATAGGAGCCGAAACGGCCGTGAACAGTAACACCTTCGGGGGAAGCTTTTTCAGAGGTGGTATTTTTATGACACATGGAAAATGCTATAATACGGTTAAGGGCAAGCACAGAGGCATTCAGGCAAATGCTACAGTTGTTTGGAAAGCGATGCATGGAGCTTTTGTTTCGGGGAAGGAGAGAGGAAAGGGGAGACATGCCAAAAGGAACAAATCAGAAACTCAAGCTGTATTATCTGGCGAAGATCATGCAGGAGAAAACAGATCTGGATCATTATCTTACCATGCCGGAGATTATGGAAGAGCTTGCCCGATATGGAGTCACGGCGGGGAGAAAAAGCCTTTACCAGGATCTTAAGGATCTGGAGATTTTGGGAATTGAGGTGGAAGGAGAGGCTGTGGGTGGATCCTACCATTATCATGTGATCCATCGAAAGTTTGAACTGGCGGAGTTGAAGCTGCTGGTAGATTCCATTCAATCAGCCAAGTTCATAACCGCCAGAAAGTCAGATGCTTTGATTCGCAAGTTAGAGGGTTTTGCCAGTGAATACGAAGCGAAGGAACTGCAGCGTCAGGTCTACCTGTCAGACAGAGTCAAGAGCGTGAATGAGACGATTTACTACAGTGTGGACGTGATACACGACGCAATTAACAACAACCGGAAGATCACATTTCAATACTTTAACTGGAATGTGAGGAAGGAAATGGAACTGCGGCATAACGGCGCATATTATATCATTAGTCCCTGGGGACTCTTGTGGGACAATGAGAATTATTATCTGATCGGATATGATGCAGTCGCCGGGAAGCTAAAGCATTACAGAGTGGATAAGATGCTGCATCTTGCAGCAGTAGACGAACCTCGTGAGGGTGGGGAT
>CAVJHW010000138.1:0-4696 GCA_963649395.1 Coriobacteriaceae bacterium
CCCCGGAGGATAAAGGGGTGAGGCCTATCTATCGATATGTTAGTGTATGTCCCTATCTTTCACTGGATCCTTGCGATTTTCTTGGCCAGCATTTTCTTGCGCTCCATATTGGACTGGCGGGCAATCATGATACGCTGGGCCTGGGGGGATCCCGCACCGTGCATGGATTCCGGCAGATAGCCTACGGCTGCGGTTCCCATGGTCATATTTTCAATCAGCCGCAGGAGCCGCATCCGATCCTCCGTGGGGACAGAGGCCACCCCCTTGAGATATTTCTCAATATAATCATGGGTGGCGGGATTGCGATAATCCGCCTCGGAGGGCTGGGTTACCATGATACCTCCGGCCAGATCCTGGGCCAAGCGGGCGATCTCATAGGGGAAGCGGGTTACATTCTGCTTGCAGACATTGGCCAAAAGCAGGTCAATCAGATAATTGCCGCTCTTGGTTTTCTTGCCCTGGCAGGAGCAGGCGATCCCGCAGCTGTAGAGGGTCTCGTTCAAATGAGTCATCTCAATGAGCTTATCCTTCACATGGCTGGCCTTGGAGGATCCGGCCATCTCCCCGGCCAGAGCCGCAGCGCCAATGAGAACATCTCCCACCCCTACCTTGCAGCCGCCATAGCTCTGGCGGTGATAGCCGGCGAAGCGTTCTACCATCATTCCCGCATACTTGGTTTCTCCATTCAGGAAGATCATCTCATTGGGGACGAAGACCCGGTCGAAGATAACCAAAACCTCATGGCCCCCGTAGGTCTTATTGCCTACATCGATATCACAATATTCCTCCGTCTTGCGGGTATCGCAGGATTGACGGCCCATGATAAGGGTAATCCCCGGTGCATCACTGGGGCAGGCGAAGGAAATGGCATAATCCTCATCCCCCTCCTTCATGGAAATCGTAGGCATAACGATCACATAATGGCTGTTGAGATAACCGGTCTGATGGGCCTTGGCTCCGGTCACATAGACTCCCTCCGGGGTACGCTCCACCACATGGAGGTAGAGATCCGGATCTGCCTGCTGGGAGGGAGACAAAGACCGATCCCCCTTGACATCCGTCATGGCGCCGTCCACACCCCAATCCTGCTCCTGAACCTGGGTCCAGAACTTGACAAAATTCTGATGATAATGGGTTCCGCACTCCTCATCTGTCTCATAAGTGGTGGAATATACAGCATTGGCCGCATCCAGGCCTACACAGCGCTGGAAGCAGGAGGCCGTCTTCTGGCCGCAGAGCCTTTGCATCTTGACCTTCTTGACCAGATCCTCCGTGGATTGGTGCAAATGAGTGAAACGATTGATCTTCTTGCCTGTCAGGTTAGAAGTAGCCGTCATCAAATCCTCATATTGAGGATCCTCAGCCAATTCATAGGTGGCCGCGAAGGAATTCAGAGAGGGCCGTACAATGGGATGATTCACCACATTTTCCACCTTTTTCCCAAAGCAATAGAGATTCAAGTTCAATTTTCCCAGAGATTCGATATATTCCTCTTTCGTCATCATCTTTTTATCCTCCTCCAACATAAAGTCGGTCACAGTGTCAACACACCGAACCGGGGGCTGCAGGGATCCCTCCCTGCAGCCTTACGGCGATTTCATCGCAAATAGCTATCATGCGGTCAGAGATTCTCCGAAACGTGCCCGATACTCTTCTATCAGGGCTGGCCTAAATTTAGGATGTGCAATGGCTATGAGTCTCTTTGCACGTTCCCGTAAGCTTTGGCCCCTCAGCTGGGCAATTCCATATTCTGTCACCACATAATTCACATCACAGCGGCTGGTGGTAACCGGTCCCCCGGTAGTGATCGTAGATACGATCTTGGAGGCTTCCTCCCCCTTGGTGGTAGAATGAAGGGCGATGATAGACCGTCCCCCCTTCGACCGGTTGGCCCCCCGTACAAAGTCCATCTGGCCTCCAATACCGGAGATCTGCCGCAATCCTATGGCTTCCGCACAGATCTGCCCCTGCAGATCCACCTCTACACAGGAGTTGATGGAAACCACGTTGTCATTCTGGGAGATCACATAGGGATCATTGCATACATCCACCGGCAGCATCTGGATCATGGGATTGTTATCCGCATAATCATAGAGCTTTCTGGTTCCCATCAGGAAGGAAACCGTTACCTTGCCCTGATCCCGCTGCTTACATTGTCCATTGATGACCCCTCTCTCCAACAGAGGCAGGACGCCATCTGAGATCATCTCGCTGTGAATACCCAGGTTTTTCTTGTCCCCTAAGAAGGCCAATACCGCATCCGGCATAGCGCCGATTCCCAGCTGCAGACAATCCCCGTCCCGAACCAGCTGAGCGATATATTCCCCTATGGCTCGATCCTTGTCTCCTATGGGAGCCGGTTTGGATTCCACCAAGGGCTCCTGGGAATGCAGGAAGGCATCGATCTGGGACACATGGACGAAGGTCTCACCGTAGGTTCTTGGCATATTGGGATTGACTTCAGCGATCACCCTTTTGGCCGTCTTCACCGCCTGGACCGCATAGTCGCAGGACACTCCTAAGGAAATGTAACCCCTTTCATCCGGCGGCGTGCTGATAAAGGCAAAGACATCCAGGGGCAGGGTTCCATCCCGGAACATGCCCGGAATATCGGAGAAGAATACGGGGGTATAATCCGCCCGATGATCGGCCAAAGCCTTGCGGGAGGCTCCCCCGGCAAACATGGAATTATGGCGAAAATGCTCTTCCATGCCTGGCTGCAGATATTCCCCGGTTCCCAGATAAACCATATGACGGACCTCCACATTATGGAATTCCTCTGCCAGACTGGCCATGGTGCGCTGGAAAAGGGTAGGTTCCGCCACCGCATGACCGAAGAGGACATGATCCCCGTCCTGGAGCATGCGGACAGCCTCCTTTGGGCTTTTGGTATGCTCTTGATAATATTTCTTCCAATCCATCCCTATTCCCCCCATTTAAAATGCCTTTCGATAGATATCCAGAAGATCCTCTTCTGTCAATTCCGTATAATTGTTGGCTAAAAGGCGCTGCTGGGTCTCCATCACGCTGTGGGCAAAGACCGGAAGCTCTTCGGCCTTGACTCCTAAGGCATGCAGGGGACTTTTTTCCAGAACCTCCTCCATGAGATGATAAAGAGCCGCCAAAGCAAAGACCGGCTCCGTATGGAGCTCCTTCGCCAGCAAGTCCTCCAGCTGGTTCAGCTTGCCAACGGGCTTCTTCTCCTGGTATTTGCGCATGACATCCGCGAACATGAGCTGGTTGGCCTGGCCATGGGGAATATGATGAACCCCACCCAAGGGATAGGCCATGGCATGGACCGCCGCACAGCCCCCATGGGCGAAGGCGATACCTGCATAGTTGGAGGCCCGCAGAAATTTTGCGGCATGCTTCTTCCAGCCCTCTCTATCTCCTGCCTCTACCGCCTCTTGCCAGCCCTCCAGAATCAGGTGAATGGCTTGCTCCGAAAATAGCTCGCTGATGGCACAGGCATTGGGGGACAGGTAGCTCTCCACCGCATGCACCAAGGCATCGATGGAGGAGGTGGCGAAGACAGGATAGGGCAGGCTGGTCAGCAGGGCTGGAACCAGGGCAGCCTCGTCCGCGTACATAGCCTGGGATACCAGTCCCACCTTAACCCCCTTAGTGGTTCGATTGATGATGGACAGGTTGGTCACCTCACTGCCGGTGCCGCAGGTGGTGGGGACAATGATCAGGGGATGAACCTTGTGCAAGGAAGTCATATGGTCATACAGGTCATCCACCTGATCCGAGCTGGTGGCCACGGACAAGACCTTGGCAATGTCAATGACCGTGCCGCCCCCCACCGCCAGGATGCGGTGGTAGGTCTTATCTTTGAGTTCTGCCAGGATAGCATCCACCATGACATCTGTAGGCTCTCCGGCTCCGAACTTCTCCTGGAAGCAGGTCTGGCAGCCCAGACCCAGCTCCCCAATGGAAGGATGATAAATATATTCGTTGGTTAAAATCAAATCATCGGCTCCCAGCTTCAACTCCTGAGCCAATATGCGAAAATCCTCATATTCCGCAATCGATGGAATGATGCGAAAGGCTTTCATCCGCTCTTTCCTCCTCTCAAATCATACATCCATGGCTGCTGACGCAGCCTCTGCCAGATGGACATCTAGCTTAGTGCATGCTTACCTCGGCCAGATGGACATCTAGCTTAGTACATACGTGCCTCGGCCAGGTGGGCATCCAGGTTCTTGCGGGCTTCCTGCACGGCCTGGGCCTTGGAGGTGGAGGCTATCCCGATATGCCACCAGCTCTCATAACCCTCTGCCATGGTCTTGGGCAATACCTTGGCGTCGATGATGCAGGAAATGGATTCCTTCTTGGCATCCCGGATGGCCTTGCGGAGTTCCTCCGGTGTCTTGGCATAGAAGGCCTTCATGCCAAAGCCCTCTCCGATCTTGCCGAAATCCGTATAGCAATAGTCTCCATCCAACTTGCCGGTTTTGGGATCCCGGTGACGCATTTCCGTAGCCAGGGATCCGATCCCGTTGCCCATCTGCAGGTTATTGATGCAGCCAAAGGCGCAATTGTCGAAGACAATCACCGTAATCTTTGCCCCCTCCTGGATGGCAGTGGGAATCTCGGAATTCAGCATCATGAAGGACCCATCTCCCACCAGGGCATAAACTTCCTTGTCCGGCTCTGCCAGCTTGGAGCCCAGAGCGCCTGCAATCTCATATCC
>CAVJHW010000138.1:4706-6604 GCA_963649395.1 Coriobacteriaceae bacterium
TCCCATGCAGGAGGCCCCATATTCCATGTTGTAGGAATTGGGAGCATCTGTCACCCAAAGCCGCTCCAGGTCTGCAGGCAGAGAACCGGCAGCCGCAACTACGATAGCATCGTCATCTGCCTCCTCCCGAAGGATACCAACGCCATTGGATTCCGTAATAGTGCCTCCGATCTGGCTGACAAAGTCATTCATGATCTTCTCCGTCCAGCTGGGTACGCAGGGAAGGAATTTACCCTCTCCAAAGCCCTCTCCGTGATACTGTACCCCCAGAACCCTCAAGCGCTCTTCTTCCCAAACCTTGCGGATCTCTTCGATCTCTGTGGTATAAGCGGATTTGTAACCTTCTGCCTTCAGGCGGGCGAAGATAGCCTCCAAGGTTACCTTGGCATCTCCGATACAGCGAGTGGCATCCAGCTTCTCTGCATGGAATTCCGAGGTATTAATGGCCAATACCTTGATCTCAGGATTGCGGAAAAGAATCCATTTGGAACCGGTGACAAAGTCATTGAAACGGGTTCCTACCCCGATCACCAGGTCACAATCCTTGCAAAGGCTATTGGCTGCCAGGCCACCGGTGATGCCGATGCCGCCTACGGCCAGTTCAAAGGAATCCGGCAGGCAGGAATGACCGGCCTGGGTCTGTGAAACCGGGATCTTGAATTCCTTGCAAAAATCCATCACCGTCTGACCTGCCTCGGAATAACGAACCCCGCCACCGGCGATAAAGAGGGGTTTCTTTGCTGCCTTGATCATCTCCACCGCCTGGTCAATCTCATAATCCTCCGCCACCCGGCGGGCTACATGATGGACCCGTTTCTGGAAGAAGTAATCCGGATAATCAAAGCTCTCTCCTTGAACATCCTGGGGTAGGGAAATGACTGCCGTTCCGCAATTTGCCGTATCCGTCAGCACCCGCATGGCATTCACCAGGGCGCTCATAACCTGCTCCGGTCGGGAGATCCGATCCCAATACTTTGCCACCGGCTTAAAGCAATCCGAGGCCGATAGGGACAGATCCTGGGGCGCCTCCAGCTGCTGCAGCACCGGATCCGGCTGGCGGGTTGCAAAATAATCCGATGGGAACAGGAGCAGGGGGATGTTGTTGATGGTAGCCGTCAGGGCCGCCGTCACCATATTGGCTGCTCCCACGCCGATGGAGGAAGTGCAGGCGATAATCCTGCGGCGATTATGCTGCTTGGCATAGCTGATCGCCGCATGGGCCATGCCCTGCTCATTGCGTCCCTGATAGACCCGCAAATGTCCCGGATCCTCCTCCAGGGCCTGTCCCAGACCCACTACCATACCATGTCCGAAAATCGTAAACATCCCATCCACGAAGGGCTCTGTCTTGCCGTCCATCTCAATATATTGCTGATTCAAAAACTTCACGATAGCTTGTCCCACGGTCATACGGATTTTTCCCATTGCCTGATCCTCCTTCAATCATCTTTCCCGGTACAGCGGTTCCTCCGGGGCTCATCTGCACCCTCTGCCTGCACCGTCTCTGTGGTGTTTTCTGTTAGCTTAAGTCTAGCACCGGACCAATCTTTTTTCTTTTAACATCTTGGGAAAATCTCCCCGTCCTTTCCCTGACTCATCCTTTCTTGGATATTTTAACGGTTTTCCCCTCTCTTCTATGCTAATTCCATGCATTTTACCCAGAAATCCCTTCGATTTCTGACAAAAAAGAAGAAAGGGGGAAGAGGTGGTTTTTTCAACATCTGGTTTTCCTTCCTAGTGGAGCGGAACAACCTGTAGCATGGATGTTTGTTTCGAAAGCCCTGACCAGCAGCCGGGCTAAGGGTAATCTCACTTCACAGCTGCGCAGACACCGGACGGGAAGAGCCAGGGGTGGGCAGGGGTACCGTCCGGCAGGCTGGGCTTCAGCTTGAAGAAGT
>CAVJHW010000139.1:0-6563 GCA_963649395.1 Coriobacteriaceae bacterium
GGACTTCAATTTCTCGATGTGTTTGAGTATATTTAAACACGTTTTGAGTGGCAGATACCCATGCCAGTATTTGATTTTAGCAATATACCAGATCCCAAAGGGGATCCCCAATGCACCTATACCGTATTTTATTCCGATGAGTCGGAGCCGACACCGGAACGTCCCCTCCTGCTGCTGGACAATCATGCCCGGCAATGGAAGCACCATTCCTGCGGAATGTTTACCAATCCCATCCGCCGGACTGCCTTTGAATTCCAGGAGGGAGATCCTGCGGGGCAGACTGACGACAATGCGCCCGTCAAAGCTTCCGGATCCCCTTCTGCCGGTTCTTCTGCCAGGGCTTTGGGAAGGGCCAGTGCAGATATCCTGCAAATCGATGCCCGTTTTGTCAGCCTCCTGCGCTGGCTGGGGGAGAATCATATCCGGGTTCGCCTGTCCGGTGCCAATCGGGAGGACGGTTATGCAGTCTATAAGATCCGGGAAATGGCTTTCGGAGGTGGCTCCAAGCTTTCCGCAGAGGATGGCTTCCTCCAGTTCATGATCACTCGGCTTTTGGCTTCCAGTGCCCCGGTGGAGACGGAAGAGGAGGAGGAAGAGGAGGAGGGGGACAGCATGAAGCTTACCAGCCTCCAGAGCATCACGGATTTCATGACCTGCGCAGGCCGGACCCTGCCGGATAATATCCGCCTTTGGGCCAGACGGAATCTGGCAGTAGCCCGTTCCAATGAGGTTTCCCCGGAGGAACGCCGCCATGCCCAGCGGGCCCTGTCTATCATGATGAATATCCAGTGGAAAAATAACTATTTCGAGGCCATTGATCCCCGGGAGGCCCGCCGGATTCTGGATGAGGAGCTCTATGGCATGGAGCGGGTGAAGCAGCGGATTATAGAGACCATTATCCAGATCAACCGCACCCATACCCTGCCGGCCTACGGTCTCCTCCTGGTGGGCCCTGCCGGGACCGGTAAGTCTCAGATTGCCTATGCCGTGGCTCGGATCCTGAAATTGCCCTGGACCACCCTGGATATGAGCTCCATCAATGACCCGGAGCAGCTGACCGGCAGCTCCCGCATCTATGCCAATGCCAAACCCGGTATCATTATGGAGGCTTTTTCCATGGCCGGAGAGTCCAATTTGGTCTTCATCATCAATGAGCTGGACAAGGCCGCCGCAGGCAAGGGCAATGGCAATCCGGCCGACGTCCTTCTGACCCTGCTGGACAATCTGGGCTTTACCGATAATTACATGGAATGTATGGTTCCCACCGTGGGCGTTTATCCCATCGCCACGGCCAATGACAAGTCCCAGATCAGTGCCCCCCTTATGTCCCGCTTTGCCGTGGTGGATATCCCGGATTATACGGATGAGGAGAAGAAGATCATTTTCTCCCGCTTCGCCCTTCCCAAGGTTCTTCGCCGCATCGGCCTTTTGGAGAAGGAATGCATCGTGACCCCGGAGGCTTTGGATGTCGTAGTGGAAAAGTACAGAGATACCACGGGCATTCGAGATCTGGAGCAGGCTGCCGAGCACTTGGCTGCCAATGCCCTCTATCAGATCGAAGCCAACCACGTGAAACAGGTAGTCTTCGATGCCGCCATGGCCCGTGATCTCCTGATGTGAGATAGGAGGGGAAGCTAAGGAGAAGTCTGAAGCGAGGAGTCTGAAGCGGAACAATTCCTGCCGACCCCTGGAAGCATAGCAAGAAAGCCCCCGGATGCAGCTTACTGCCACAGCCGGGGGCTTTTGTTTGCTATGATGCTTATGGGATAATTATTCCTGAGGACCTGCCGCAACCAATGCCTTGCCAGCCTCGTTGCCCTCGTATTTCGCGAAGTTCTTGATGAATCTCTGAGCCAGATCCTTTGCCTTGGTCTCCCATTCGGAGGCGTCTGCATAGGTATCCCGGGGATCCAGGATGGCGGGATCTACGCCGGGCAGCTCCGTGGGAACTTCAAAGTTGAAGTAGGGGATCTTCTTGGTGGGGGCACTCAGGATGTCTCCCTTGAGGATGGCATCGATGATTCCCCGGGTATCCTTGATGGAGATACGCTTGCCGGTTCCGTTCCAGCCGGTATTCACCAGGTAAGCCTTGGCTCCGCTCTTCTCCATTCTCTTCACCAGCTCCTCTGCATACTTGGTAGGATGCAGCTCCAGGAAGGCCTGACCGAAGCAGGCGGAGAAGGTAGGTGTGGGCTCTGTGATGCCCCGCTCTGTCCCGGCCAGCTTTGCAGTGAAGCCGGACAGGAAATAGTATTGAGTCTGCTCCGGTGTCAGGATGGATACCGGGGGCAATACGCCGAAAGCATCCGCCGACAGGAAAATGACATTCTGAGCAGCCGGTGCGGAGGATACGGGGCGGACAATCTTCTCGATATGGTTGATGGGGTAGGAAACCCGGGTATTTTCCGTGACACTCTTGTCATTGAAGTCGATCTTGCCCTCTGCATCCAGAGTTACATTCTCCAACAGGGCATCCCGGCGGATAGCATTGTAGATATCCGGCTCGGATTCCTTGTCCAGGTTGATGACCTTGGCATAGCAGCCACCCTCGAAGTTGAAGACGCCGTTGTCATCCCAGCCATGCTCGTCATCGCCGATGAGAAGACGCTTGGGATCGGTAGACAGGGTAGTCTTGCCGGTTCCGGACAGACCGAAGAAAATGGCGGTATTCTTGCCGTCCATATCGGTATTGGCGGAGCAGTGCATGGAAGCAATGCCCTTCAAAGGCAGATAATAGTTCATCATGGAGAACATACCCTTCTTCATCTCACCGCCATACCAGGTATTGACGATAACCTGCTCCCGGCTGGTGATATTGAAGACAACCGCTGTCTCGGAATTCAGCCCCAGCTCCTTGTAGTTCTCCACCTTGGCCTTGGAAGCGTTGTAAACGATAAAATCAGGCTCAAAGTCCTTCAGCTCCTCCTCGGTGGGCTGGATGAACATATTCTTCACGAAATGAGCCTGCCATGCCACCTCCATGATGAAGCGGATGGCCATGCGGGTGTCATGATTGGCGCCGCAGAAGGCGTCTACTACGAAAAGACGCTTGTGGGACAGCTCCTGGAGAGCGATCTCCTTCACTGCCTTCCAGGCTTCCGGGCTGGCCGGATGGTTGTCATTCTTATATTCATCGGAGGTCCACCATACGGTGTCTTTGGAGTTCTCATCCATAACAATGAACTTATCCTTGGGAGAACGTCCGGTATAGATGCCGGTCATTACGTTCACTGCGCCCAGCTCACTGACCTGACCCTTTTCGTAGCCTTCCAAAGTGGTCTTGGTCTCTTCCTCAAACAGCATGTCGTAGGAAGGATTGTACACAATTTCAGTAGTTCCGGTGATGCCATACTTACTTAAATCGATTTTCGCCATCTTGTACTTAACCTCTTTCTTCATAATATATAGTGCACTGTGCCTGGTCAAGGGTCGGTGTCAGACCCTTTGGGTTCAATTATACATGATTGCCCCGCAAAATCAACCTAAATCAGCCGAAATTTATTCTTGACTTTTCCGGGAGCATCGCCTATAATGAATTTTGCTGGTGACGGATGTCAACAGACATCGAAGCGTGGCTCAGTTTGGTAGAGCGCTGCGTTCGGGACGCAGAGGTCGTGGGTTCGAATCCCGTCGCTTCGATACATGAAGAGAATTTCTGCCGAAATTCTCTTTTTTTGTTGACTTTTTAAGGCCCAGAGGATATAATGGTCAGGCGTGCATGAAGATGCAGTATTTCTTTGTGTGCCGTTTTTTATGTACAAGAGCAGCCGAACCGAGATCATCAGGAGGTGAAAGGAATGCCAACATTTAACCAGTTAGTGAGAAAAGGCCGTGAGACATCCGTGAAGAAGTCTACAGCCCCGGCTCTGCAGAAGAGCTTTAACTCATTGAAGAAGAAGTCCTCAGATATGTCTTCTCCTCAGAAGAGAGGCGTATGTACCGCAGTGAAGACCGCAACCCCCAAGAAGCCTAACTCCGCGCTTCGTAAGATTGCCAGGGTACGTCTTTCCAACGGAATCGAGGTAACCAGTTACATTCCGGGAGAAGGTCATAATCTTCAGGAGCACAGCGTTGTGCTGATCCGTGGAGGAAGAGTAAAGGACCTGCCCGGTACCAGATATCATATTATCCGTGGAACTCTGGATACCGCAGGGGTAGCCAACAGGAAGCAGGCTCGTTCCAAATACGGCGCCAAGAGACCGAAGAAATAATCTGCAGGTTTTATTTGCTGCATTCATACAGATTAGAATTGTATCACAGATTATGGTTAAGAGCAGACGGTTATTCCCAACCCGGACGGCTGCAGGGTGATAGAGGATTTTCCGGCGCAGACACATTCGTGTACCATGTCAGTGTGAGTACCTGAGATCTAATCGCAATATGATTAAGGAGGGAAGTAAAGTGCCACGTAAAGGACATACTCAGAAGAGAGATGTTTTAGCAGACCCCATCTACAATAATAAGGTAGTTACCAAGCTCATCAACAACATTATGCTGGATGGCAAGAAGGGTGTTGCCCAGAAGATTGTATATGGCGCATTTGCTAAAGCAGAAGAAAAGGCCGGCAAACCGGCAATTGAAGTATTTGAAGATGCAATGAACAATATCATGCCGATGCTGGAAGTGAAGGCAAGACGTATCGGCGGTGCCACCTATCAGGTGCCTATCGAGGTAAGACCCGAGAGACGCCAGGCTTTGGCCCTTCGCTGGCTGACCCTGTATTCCCGCAAGAGAGGCGAGAAAACTATGCAGGATAGACTGGCAAATGAGCTTCTGGATGCCATGAACAATACCGGTGCATCCGTGAAGAAGAAGGAAGACATGCATAAGATGGCAGAGGCCAATAAGGCATTTGCACATTATAGATTCTAAAGGAGGTAAATCCGTTGGCTGGAAGAGAATATCCATTAGAGAGAACCAGGAACATCGGTATTATGGCACATATCGATGCCGGTAAGACCACTCTTACCGAGCGTATCTTGTACTATACCGGTGTTAACTACAAAATTGGAGATACTCACGAAGGAACGGCTACCATGGACTGGATGGCACAGGAGCAGGAGCGTGGTATTACCATTACCTCTGCCGCTACCACCTGTCACTGGACTCCTCAGGAGAATTGCAAGGCAAAACCGGGTGCAGATGAGTATAGAATCAATATCATCGACACCCCCGGACACGTGGACTTTACCGTTGAGGTAGAACGTTCTCTGCGTGTATTGGACGGTGCGGTGGGCGTATTCTGCGCCAAGGGCGGTGTTGAGCCCCAGTCCGAGAATGTATGGCGCCAGGCTGATACCTACAATGTTCCCCGTATGGCATTCATCAATAAGATGGATATCCTGGGAGCTAATTTCTATGGCGCGGTTGACCAGATCAAGACCCGCTTGGGCAAGAATGCTATTGTTTTGCAGCTGCCCATCGGCAAGGAAGATGAGTTCCAGGGGATCATCGATCTCTTTGAAATGAAGGCCTATATCTACAATGACGACAAGGGCGATGATATCACCATCTGCGATGTCCCGGAGGACATGCAGGAGGATGCAGAGCTCTATCATACGGAACTGATCGAGAAGGTATGCGAGCTGGATGACGAATTGATGATGCGTTATCTGGAGGATGACATTCCTTCCGTAGAGGAGATGAAGGCTGTTCTTCGTAAGGCCACCTGCGAGTGTGCCGCTGTGCCGGTATGCTGCGGTTCTGCCTACAGGAATAAGGGCGTTCAGAAGCTGCTGGATGCCATCATCGAATATATGCCGGCTCCTACTGATATCCCCCCCATCGACGGACAGGATATGGACGGCAACGAGACCGTGAGACATTCTTCCGATGAAGAACCCTTCTCCGCTCTGGTATTCAAGATCATGACGGACCCCTTCGTAGGAAAACTTGCTTATTTCCGTGTATATTCCGGAACCCTGAATTCCGGTTCCTATGTATTGAACGCAACCAAGGGCAAGAAAGAGCGTGTAGGACGTATCCTGCAGATGCATGCCAACAAGCGTATGGAGCTGGACAAGGTATATTCCGGTGATATCGCAGCAGCTATCGGCTTTAAGATCTCTACGACAGGTGATACCATCTGTGATGAGCAGCATCCGGTTATTCTGGAGTCCATGGAGTTCCCGGAGCCGGTTATCGAGCTGGCTATCGAGCCCAAGACCAAGGCAGGTCAGGGCAAGCTGGGTGAGGCTCTGGCCAAGCTGGCAGAGGAAGATCCCACCTTCCGTGCTCATACCAACCAGGAGACCGGTCAGACCATCATCGCCGGTATGGGCGAGCTCCATCTGGAAATCATCGTAGACCGTCTGCTGCGGGAGTTCCACGTAGAAGCTAATGTAGGTGCTCCTCAGGTTGCCTATAAGGAGACCATCACCAAGGCTGTGGATGTGGACAGCAAGTATGCAAAGCAGTCCGGTGGTCGTGGACAGTATGGACATTGTAAGGTGAAATTCGAGCCCATGGATGCCAATGCAGAGGAGACTTACAAGTTTGAGTCTACCGTTGTAGGAGGTGCGATCCCCAAGGAGTACATCCCTGCAGTCGGCGAGGGTATCGAG
>CAVJHW010000140.1:0-6521 GCA_963649395.1 Coriobacteriaceae bacterium
ACAAGTAGCCCGATAGGGCGGATTGTGGATACCGGCGGCAGCTGCGGGAGCACGACAGTGCGGAGCAGCTGGCTTTCCTGCGTGGTGGTGCGGGACAATGCCCAGCATGGGGGTTCCATTGAAAGCTCCGGACGGCAGACACAAGCTGCGGGAGCACGACAGTGCGGAGCAGCAGGCCTTCATCCGTGGCGGAGCAAACCGTCCTGGTTTTACTATAGGAGGTATAATGGCAAGGAATGCAAAATGGTATGAACTGGATAATGCGGCGAAGATCGTCCCTTCTACGACCCAGGGTTCGGATACCCGGGTTTTTCGGATCTGCTGCGAACTGAAGGAGGAGGTGGACGGGGATATCCTGCAGGCTGCCTTGGACAGGACTATCCGGGAATTTCCGCATTTTAACTGTATCCTGAAGAAGGGGCTGTTTTGGTACTATCTGGAGGCCAGTGCCAGGAAGGCCAGGGTTACCCGGGAGAACCTGCCTCCCTGCAGTGCCATCTATACAGAGGGAAAGAGGAACCTTCTGTATCGGGTTTTTTATTACAGGAATCGAATCAATCTGGAGATGTTTCATGTATTGGCAGACGGAACCGGAGCCTTTATCTTCATGAAGAGTATCGTGGCCCATTATCTGGTTATGCGATATGGGCTGCCGGAGGAGATCGTACCGGAGGAGAGATCCTCGGTCAGTGAGAAGACCGGAGATGCCTTCCGCCATTTCTATGAGAATCGTAAGACCAAGAGCTGTCTGGAAGAATGGCCCTCCACCAGAGCCTACCGCCTGAAGGGGGAAAGGAATGAGAACTTCGGCCTGCAGCTGCTGGAGGGGACGGTGTCCGTGAAGAGATTTCTGGAGGTAGCCCATCAATACAAGGCAACCATTGCCATTTTCACGGTTTCCCTCTATGTGGAGGCCATCCTGCAGGAGATGACGGTCCGGGAGAGGCGGCTTCCCGTGGTGGTTACTGTTCCGGTGAATCTGAGAAATTATTTCCCTTCTGATACCACCAGGAACTTCTTTGGGGTTATCAATGTGCCCTTTCAGCCGACCGATTATGACGGAAGTCTGGAAAGTATTGTGGATAAGATTCGCCATACCTTCGAGACCCGGCTCACGGAGGAGGAAATCTTTCGCACTATGAATGCCTATGCGGCGCTGGAGCATAATTGGGCGGTGAAGATGGTTCCCCTCTTCCTGAAGGATCTGGGCATATCCGGTATGAATTTCCTGATGAAACGGGGCGTTACCAGTACGGTATCTAATGTAGGCAAGGTAGTTATGCCCAAGGAGATGGAACCCTATATCAGCAAGTTCAGCAGCTTCATGGCTGCGGAGAGCACCCAGGTCTGTATCAGTTCCTTTGGGGATGCCCTGACCTTTGGGGTGGCTACGGCCTTTAAGACTCACGGGGTGTCCATGAATTTCTTCCGCCGACTGGCGGATCTGGAAATTCCGGTGGAGCTGGCTACGACCGATTATGATGCCTATGATGTGCAGGGAGGTGACAGGCGTGCAATATTGCGGAAAATGCCGAATCAAAATCCAGGGAAATAAAAGGTGCTGCCCTCTTTGCCAGGGAGAATTGACGGGAGAGCCCTCACCGGCTCCCTTTCCCAGCTTACAGAAGGAGGGGAGATTCCATCTGCCCCTGGGAAAGTTCTTTACTTTCCTGCTTGTGGCGCTGGAGATTATCATGACCGCCATATGGTTTCTGTCAGATTTTCAATTGGCCTGGGTGCCCTTTGTCATGCTGGGAGCTCTGGTGGTCTGGCTGAATGTGGCTCTGGGACTTTATTTCAAGAATAATATTGTCAAGAATATCACTATCCAGGTCTATCTGGTCATGATTATCAGTTACGTGGTGGACCGGTGTACCCATTTTCACGGCTGGTCGGTGGAGTGGGTGATTCCCTGCTGCTTTGTGGGCTTGGTGGTGGCCACGGTTTGTATTGGCAAAGGCATTGGACTGGCGCTGGAGGAGTATATCCTCTATCTGGCTGTGGATATGATCCTGTCCCTGAGTCAGGTGGCTTTTCTGGCAGCCCAGAGGAACAATTTCGTATGGCCCGCTGTCATCAGCCTGGCTTTTCTCCTGATTCTGGGGGCTGCAGCCTTGATTTTCCGCTTCCGGGATCTGAAAAATGCGGCGGAACGCCTCTTCCATATGTGATGGTGCAAGGCAGCTGGCTTTCCTGCCACGGAACAATCCGTGTAAGCAGAGGTTTGGGTGTTTTGACTCCCAAACCATGATTAAATCTAGGATAGGGAGAGATCCATGAAGGGAAGAGAATTAAGACCGGCCAAGCCCTTGAGCGTCAAGGTTGGAGATTTCGTGGAGAATTCCATCGAGAAGAATATCATCCAGAGGAGACAGGCGCCGACGCTGCAGGGAGAGCCCCGGCCGGGGGTTTGGTATACCATTCCGATTCCGGAGGGAATCACGGGGGATGGATCAGAATATTATATCTATGTGAAGAAGGGGAGCTCGGACAGGCTGTGTGTATTTCTCTCCGGAGGAGGCGTGGCCTGGAACGAATATACGGCGGCACGCCCGGTGACGGGGGGCAAGGTGGCGGCAGGACTGCCCAATTATTATTGGAATAACCTGCGGCCTTTTACCCAGATTATGAATATCCATACCGGAATCACGGAGACGGGAAATGAGAGAAATCCCTTTGATGATTGGAATTTTATCATTATTACCTATGCGACCGGAGATTTCCACATAGGGAATCATGATTTCCCTTACACGGGGGAGGATGGGAGTCCTCAGATCCTGCATTTTCATGGCTATCGGAATTTCCTTCGGGGGATGGAGGCCGGCAGGGAGCTCTTTGGGGAGGCCGGTAAGCTCCTGATTGCCGGAGACAGTGCGGGAGCCTTTGCCGTGCCTGCCTTGACGGAGGAGATCCTGGAGGATTTCTATCCTGACTGTCAGGATGTGACGCTCTTGTCAGACAGCGGTCTTCTGCTCTATGATAAGTGGCAAAGGACAGCCCGAAGGGTCTGGGAGGCTCCGGAAAAGTTCTGGAAGCCCATTAAGGGGCCTAATCTGACCCTAGAGTGGTACCGCAGCCTCTATAAAAGGCGGGGGGACAGCCTGACCTATCTCTATGCCAGCTCTGTGCGGGATTATCTGCTCAGCGCCTATTATAATGACGTGGCCCATAAGACCTACAAGACGGACAGTGAGGTGCAGGAGGTCTTCTATCATCAGCTGCAGGAGATGGTGGCTGACCTGAAGAAATTGACCCCCCGGTTTGGCATCTTCCTCAACGACTGGAAGAATTTCTTCCTGATGCGGGGAGGAACGATCCATACGGCGGTGCGGGAGCGGCAATTCTATCACAAGACCCGGTCGGGAATCAGTATGGCAGAATGGCTGGCGCAGGCGGTAGAGGGGCGCATAGAGGATGTGGGGCTGGAGCTTCTGGAAGAATAAGGGCAATGGGACAATTTGTTGCAGGTGGTAAAACGATTCTGACTTTTGGTTTACCGCCTGTTTTTTTGGTGCTATACTGGGTCCCATGAGTACAATCATTGATAAATTCGGAAATTATGTAAGTAAAGAGGTGGCGATCCACCCCATCAGAGCCAGGAGGCTTCTGATAGCAGGCTATCGGGCCAAGAAAGCCCAGCTCAAACTCTTTCCGGACAAGAGGCTGTCTCCGGCTCGCAACCAAATGGCCCTCCAGTCCATGAAGGCCAGTCTTTTTCCCCTGCTTCAGCCGGAGCGGTCGGCCCTGGTCAACATTTTCATGCCCTGTGAGCTTCTGCATGCCCTGGATATCCGGCCTATGTTTGCCGAGGCAGTGTCCAGCTATATCAATGGGGCAGCAGCGGAAAAGGGTTTTATCGAGTATGCGGAGGGCCAGGGACTGGCGGAGACCTACTGCTCCTACCATAAGGTTCTGCTGGGGGGGATTCTGTCCGGGGTGATTCCCAAGCCCCGTTTTATCGTCAATTCCTCCCTGGTCTGTGATGCCAACAATCTGACCTTTCGGATGGCAGCGGACCATTATGGAGTTCCCCATTTCTATCTGGATGTTCCCTATGAGATTTCCAGGGACAGTATTGCCTATGTGGCAGACCAGCTGCGAGACCTGGCTCAGCGCCTGGCGGGATTCACCGGCCAGAGGCTGGAGGAGGACAAATTAAGGGAGATCGTGGCCAGAAGCGGCCGCACCCTGGTTCTTTTCCAGAGGAGTCAGGAATTGAAACGGGGGAAATATCTGCAAAATGACCTGACCAGTGAATTGTATGAGATATTTGCCACCCATGCCCTGCTGGGAACTCCGCAGATGGAGGACTATGCCCGGCTGCTTTGTCGGGATCTGGAAGCTTCCCAGCCGGACAAAGGGGTGCGTCTGCTGTGGATGCATACCATTCCCTATTATCAAATGCCCCTGCGGGACCTGCTGAACTTTAGTCCCAGGTGCCAGGTGGTTTCCTGTGATATGAATTTCGATTATCCCAAGGATCTGGACCCGGCCTATCCCTATGAGAGCATGGCAAGGCGGCTGGTGGAAAACAGCTTTAACGGTTCCTCAGACCGTCGGATTGACCGGAGCCTGGCCATGTGCAGGCAGCAGGAGATTGACGGTGTGGTGTATTTCTGTCATTGGGGCTGCAAGCAGACGGCGGCAGTGGCGCAGAATGTCAAGAGGGCTCTGGAAGACCAGGGTTATCCGGTTCTGATTCTGGATGGAGACGGATGCGATCGGGGCAATTCCAGCAATGGTCAGATCGCTACCCGCATGCAGGCTTTTGTGGAAATGCTGGAGGACAGGAAGAAAGAATGATATATTATATGTGCAAATATACGCCTCTGGAGATCCTGGCCGGTTTTTCGGTTCCCTGCTGCAGGCTGGAGACGGAGACGGATTCCTTTGAAAGGGCGGAGGAGCTGGGACATTCCAACATCTGCGGCTATGGAAAGGCCCTGCTGCAGGCGGCCATGGCGCCAAAGGTGCAGGAACTGGTGCTGGTGAATTGCTGTGATGTGGTGCGCCGGCTCTATGATATATTGAAAAAGAGAAAGAAGATGGACTTCCTGTTCCTGTTGGATCTTCCCCACAGAAAGGGGGAAGCGGAGGAAAGGCTCCTGCAAAGGCAGCTGCAGGGGCTGGTGGAGGCTTATGCAGCCTACAGCGGACGGGAATTTCGGCCAGAGCTGGCCTGGGAAGCCTGGAAGAAGGAAGCGGAGCCAGCAAGAAGGCAGAGGGAAGGCAGGGCAGAGGAGCCCTATATCAGTCTGTTGGGAGCCCATGGCGGCCAAGCCTTGCTGCATAAGGTGGAGGAACATTTTGCCCTTCGGGTACGAGACGATACCTGCGGCGGGAATCGTTATCTGGCCCTTCCCAGGGGGACAGAAGCAGGAGGGGAGAGGTTTTGGCAGATTTACACCAGGGCCCTTCTGGAGCAGCCCCCCTGTATGCGGATGTGTGATATCTCCGGCCGAAGAGAGCTGATAGGCTCTGGAACTCCTGGCGAGACAGGAGAAGCAGCTGCGGGAATCATTTACCATACCATGAAGTTTTGCGACTATTATAGCTTTGAATATGCCTCCGTGAAGGGCAGGAAGGGTATTCCCCTGCTGAAGATTGAGACAGACGGGAGCCGACAGAGCAGCGGACAGCTGGATACCCGTCTGGAGGCCTTTGGGGAGAGTCTGGGGCTTGGCCTTGGGGGGCTATCTGCGGCAAAGGGAGGACAGGGTATGTATACAGCTGGCATTGACAGTGGATCTGCAAGCACCGATGTGGTAATCCTGGACCAGGAAGGAAAGATTGCCGCCTGGTCCATCGTCCCCACGGGAGCCGGGGCGGCAGCCGGAGCGAATCGAGCCCTCCAGGAGGCTCTGGAAAAGGCAGGAATTAAGGAAAAAGACCTGCGGCGCACGATTTCCACCGGATATGGCAGAGAAAGCATTGGCAAGGGAGATGCCACGGTGACGGAGATCACCTGCCATGCCAGAGGGGCTCATTATCTGAATCCCCAGGTGCGCACCATTATCGATATCGGCGGGCAGGATTCCAAGGTGATTCGGGTGGATGCGGAAGGCGCCGTGCAGAATTTTGTCATGAATGATAAATGCGCAGCAGGCACCGGCCGCTTTCTGGAAATGATGGCCCGGACCATGGAGATGACCCTGCCGCAGATGAGCCAGTTGGGGAAGAAGTGGAAGGAAGAGGTGACCATCTCCAGCATGTGCACTGTATTTGCGGAGTCGGAGGTGGTGTCCCTGATCGCCCAGAATACGGAACCGGCGGATATCATTCATGGCCTGAATCAGGCAGTGGCTGCCCGAACGGCGGCGCTGGTACGCAGGATCGGCGGCCAGGAGGGATATATGATGACCGGCGGAGTGGCTAGAAATGAAGGCATTGTTCAAGTACTGGAGCAGAAATTGGGAGCCCCCATCTATGTGTCGGAATATGCCCAGCTCTGCGGAGCCATCGGGGCGGCGCTGATGGCAGCAGAATAGGCGCCCGGCAGAGAGAAGACAGAGAGAAAGCAG
>CAVJHW010000141.1:0-6447 GCA_963649395.1 Coriobacteriaceae bacterium
CGGGCGGAAAGGGCAACCGAAGGCGAAAGCATCAGCTTTCGGCTGAGTTTGCCCGGTGCCCTCCTGGAGGGGACTCAGGCCGCTTAGTGTCTCATTAAGCTGAGGACCAGCCTGCCCTACTGCCGCACCTGCCCCAGCACCGTCTCCGGCCGTCACCCTTGGTCATACCTCGTCCGTCACCCTTGGCATACTCTGCCCCCCTCTGCCCGTCACCCTTGGTCATACCTTCCGTCTTGTAGCTGCCCTCTCTTTATGTTATACTACAATCCGAAGGACTGCCACAAGAGTTCTTTCGCATATTCCAGGAAAGGAGTCCTCCCGGATGACCGACGCATGGCTGGGCAAGCCCTATTATTCCCTGAATGCCTTCCTGCAGGAGCATTTTCACCAAAGGATGTACAAGGTGTCCCTGGACGCAGGCATGACCTGTCCCAACCGGGACGGAACCCTGGATACCAGGGGCTGCATTTTCTGCAGTGCCGGGGGAAGCGGTGATTTTGCCGGCAGCCGCAGCCTATCTGTCACAGACCAGATTAACTGCCAGATTCAGTCTCTGTCTCACAAGCGCCCGGTAGCAAAGTATATTGCTTATTTTCAGGCTTATACCAATACCTACGCCCCGGTGGACTATCTGGAGGAGGTGTTCCAAGAGGCCCTGTTCCACCCCCGCGTAGGGGTTTTGGCCATCGCAACCCGCCCCGATTGTCTGGGGTCGGATGTGCTGGATCTTTTGGACCGCTTGCATCGGCGCAAGCCTGTATGGGTGGAATTGGGTCTTCAGACCATACACGAATCTACCGCCCGCTATATCCGAAGGGGATATTCCCTGGCCTGCTTTGAGGAGGCTGTCAAGGCTTTATCACAGCGGGGGCTGGATGTGATCGTTCATACGATTCTGGGGCTTCCCGGAGAAGGGAAGGAGGACATTCTGGCTACCATGGAATACCTGAATCACATGCCCATTCAGGGCATCAAGCTGCAGCTGCTCCACGTGCTGCGGGGCACGGACCTGGCAGCAGATTATGAGAAGGGTCTCTTCTCCGTTCTGGAAGAGGATGCCTATCTTGATCTGGTTATCTCCTGTCTGCAGCATCTGCGTCCGGATCTGGTCATTCACCGGGTCACGGGGGACGGTCCCTCTTCCCTGCTCCTGGCTCCCCGCTGGAGCCTTGCCAAACGCAGTATTCTCAATGCCCTTCATAAGGAAATGGCTGCCCGAGGCGCCAGGCAGGGAGACTTGCTTCATTTTGGCACCAGTGGCCCACGCTTGGCACCGACCGAGGGGGAGGGTAGAGGTGGTAGCGGTGGTAGAGGTGGTAGTGGTGGTAGTGGCTCCAGCGGTTCCAGCCGCCACGGACATTTCATTGACGAACATTGACGAAGCGAGGCAGGACAATGATTGAATCTTCCTATTCCCTTTATAAATTAATGATACTCTATATGCTGGATCAGGTGGACTTTCCCCTGACCAATTCTCAGATTGCCGACTTTTTCCTGGAGCAGGAATATACCTCTTATTTTCACCTGCAGCAGGTCCTGACAGAGATGGTGGAGTCCGGGCTGGTGGAAACCAGTTCCACGAACAATTCTACCCTTTATCGACTCACGGAGGGGGGAAATCAGACCCTGAATTTCTTCAAAAGGGAAATCTCTGAAGAGATCAAGGAAGATTTTCGCCGCTACCTGAAGCAGCATTCCTATGAGATGCGCAGCGAGGCATCTACGACTGCGGAATATTACCGGACCACCAATCAGGATTATGCCGTTCGCTGCATGGTAAAGGAGGGCAAGGCCATCCTCATTGATCTGACTCTGACCGTGCCCTCGGAAAAAGCGGCGCAAATGCTCTGTGATAACTGGAAGAAGAAAAGCCAGGAGACTTATGCGGCCATCATGCAGCTTCTGATGTGACCGCCTGGGAATACCGCCTGGGAATCTATTCTCTTCGCAAATCCTCCGGGTGATTCCAGGGAAAGAGGGAGGCTCCTGCTGTCTATTCTCTTCGCAGCGCTTCGATGGGATTCAGATTGGCTGCCTTGATGGAGGGCAGGATTCCGAATATAATGCCGATGAGCATGGAGAAGGCCACGCTTCCCACGATGGCCGGTATGCTGATGGCTACCTGGGTCTCCGACATCCGGGAGATGACCTGGGCCAGAATGATACCGGCCAGCACCCCCAGAAGACCGCCGCAGCTGGTGAGGACGGCGGATTCCGTCAGGAATTGGGCCAGGATCTTCTTCTTCCTGGCACCTACCGCCTTCTTGAGGCCTATTTCATTGGTTCGCTCGGTGACGGATACCAGCATGATATTCATGACGCCGATGCCCCCCACCAGGAGGGAGATGCTGGCCACCCACAGGAGGAGATTGTTGGTGCTGGCGCTCAGTTCCTGCTGGTTTTTGGCCTTTTCCAGCAGATCCTCCGCCTGATATTTGATCTCGCTGTCGGAGCTTGTGACGGATTGGTTCATGATCTCCGCCACTTCCTTGCCCACCTGGGTCATGGCTTCCGTGGTCTCCGCCATCACCACCGCATTCTGCGGCTCATCATAGGTAAATACGATAGGCCAGCAGACATCCGGCATCAGGAGGCAGCCGTAATCCTCCTGATTGTAGGTCACATAATCCTGGTAGGAATTGATGACCGGCTGGAAGTTGTCTGCCTTCTTGATCAAACCGATGACCACAAAGGGTTCCCCCCGCACTTCTATGGTCTGCCCCAGGGCATCCCCTTCCGGAAAGAGGGAGGCTGCGGCAGACTCGTCCAGGAGGACATTTTTCCTGATCTGGGAATAATCCTCTTCCACAAAATCTCTTCCCGCATATACCACATATCCGCAGGTTGCCAGATAGTTCCGGTCTACTCCCAGCGCTTTGCCGCTGCTCATGGAATTATTTCCATTGGTAACCCCATCCACATAGCTGCGATAGTTATAGAAAGAGGCATTTTCCACCTTTTTCAAGGCTAGGATCTCTTTCTTCTGCTCCTGGCTGAGAAGGCCCACCCCGGCCGGGGCTCCGCTGTCCATCCAATAATCGCTGTCCCCCTGGCGCAGGGTAACCTTCACATTGTTATTGCCCGCACCGATGAGGTTCTGCATAATCTGGCGGTTGGTTCCCTCTATGGTGGAAACAATAGCAATAATCGATGCAATTCCGATAATCACTCCCAGCATGGTCAGGAAGGACCGCATTTTGTGGGACCAGATCCCCTGAAAAGATAAGCGTATATTCTCTAACATGTGTCCGTCCCTCCTTAGTAGTTATACAGATCCGAGACAGTTCCCTCTTTTGTCTTAGCCCCCGCTTTGACATGTTTGCCATAGGGGAAGGCCAGCCAATCCTCCGAGGTCACACCGGACAGAATCTCATATCCCTCATTTGAGAGCCGACCCACTGTGATCACCTGCTTTTTGAGCCTGCCATCCTCTCCCCGAAGATAGACATATTTCTCTCCGTCTTCCTCCCGGATAAAGGCCTTCCAGAGATAGAGGCTGGTGTCCGTGGCGGATCCATCGTCTATCTGGGAGCCGGTGTCCGTGCTTCCGTTGATTGTAATTTGCACCCATTCCTGGTTGCTGAAGCCATCTCCTCCCTCCGAGATATAGGCGGTAAAGGGGTAGACGGTGGCATTGCCATTGGTGCTGAACATGCCGCTTTCGTCGGGATAGGGGGAAATCTCCTGGATGACGGCCTGACAGATGGTTCCGCTTTGCCAGGACATGACGGTGATGCTATCTCCCTCATGCAGCTGATCCAGGAGCAGCTCACTGACCCCACCCCTGACAAAGAGCCCCTCTGAGCTATTGACCACCAAAAAGGCACTGCCATCGGTGGGAGGGCTTTGGGGATCACTGACCTTCTTCACCACCCCGTTCATTTTGGCACGAACCACTCCCTCCCCCAGTGCCTTTTCCGCCTGGGAAATCTTGAGGTCCGACTCCTTCCGATCCAGCTTCAGATCCCTCAAGCTGGCTTCCTGCTCACGAATGGCCCCCTCCAGCTCCTCCTTGGTATAGGACAAGTCCCCCGTCAGGAGCCCCAGACTGGAAGAAGCATTGCCTGTATCCTGCGAAATGCCCCCGGAGGACTGCGCAAGAGACAGCAATTCGGCCGAAGTCTCCCCGCCCCGCAGGGAAGCCAAGCTTGCAGAGAGTGTCCCCTCCGACAGGGCAGCCGGGCTTGCAGCGGTTCTCCCACCTTGCAGGGTAGCCGGACTTGCAAGGGTTCTTCCCCTCTGCAGGGTAACCGGACTTACAGCGGTTCTCTCCACCTGCAGGGTAGCCGGGCTTACAAGGGTTCTCCCCGTCTGCAAAGAGGCGGAACTGGCAGCGGTCTCCCCCTCCTGCCGGGACACTTCTATGTTCCCGGTTTCTGCATCCAGAATACCTTGCCAGTCCTGGGGGAAGCTTTTATCCTTCTTCACCAGATCCACGGCATCCTGCATCCAGCATTTCCGCAATTCTCCTGCCAGACTATCCCCCTGGTGGATCTCCAGGAGAAAATAATAATGAGCCTGGCTATCTGCCTCCCAGGCTTCTCTGGCCTTGGCAATCATAGTATTCATGAAGTCTGCCGTCACCAGGGCATGATCGGTGCAAAGATAGCGATAGGGAGCATCCAGGCTTCCCAGCTTTGTCCGGTCTGCTGTCTCGCTGTCATCCTGATTTTGATTATAAGCTGGGGAGTCTCCCTTTAACTCGGAAAGGGCTGTGACCTCCTTATAATCCGCTGCCGCCTTCCATTTGGCAAAGAGCTGGATATCCCCGGTCACCGGTTCGGAAAGGGAATATTCCACCCTACAAATCTGGTCTGCGTACCAGCCCTCGAAGACATAACCGGTCTCGGTAGGCAGATAGGCCTGTTTTTTCTCCTTGCTGAGGGTCTCCAGATAGTCCTGCAGACTCTCCCCCTTCTCCAGGCTAACCTTATCCGGCATCCTGCCGTGTCCGTTGGAGATGAATTGAACCTGACACTTCTTCACCGGATCCTGGCTGGGGCTGGGACTGGGAGTTGGGGTAGGGGTAGGCGTCGGTTCCCCGCCACCCTCCTCATCCGGATTTCCTCCATCTCCGGGATCGTCATTATCATCTATATCCATATCCGGGAAATCCATGTCTCCCCCGCCCCCATCCCCCTCTGCCACGGGAGTGGTATTCTTCAACTTCTTGAGATTCTGCTCTGCCACCTGGATCTTCAGGTCAATCTGATCCCGGCTGAGCTTCTCCTTTTCCAAGCTCAGATTGGTCTGCGCCATGTCATAGGACAGGAGCACGTCCCCCTTCTTGACCTGGGCGCCTTCCTTCACCATGACCTGAGACACGGTCTGCGTATCCGTCACATAGACCTCCTGGGAGGCATCGGAGGAAATGATCCCGTCCATCTGTGTATCGGATCCCCAATAGCCCCCATAATTCAGCTCATTGGCAGGGAACACCAGGACGGAGGACCGGCTGGAGGCCTTGACCCCCATGCCAATCCCGGTACCGGCTCCCACCACGATAAGAGCAGCCAGGATCCCTGCAAGAATCTTTTTCTTCTTCATTGATCCGCCTCCTTGTCATCCCTTAGCATACCGTCCCAGATCTCCACCTTCCGGGAGGCCCAGGAGGCAATATGAGCATCATGGGTAATCATCAAAATGCTGACTCCTTCCTGATTCAATTCCTGAAAGAGTTCCATCACCTGATGGCCGGACCGGGAATCCAGGGCTCCTGTGGGCTCATCCGCCAGCAGAATCTTGGGATGATTCACCAAAGCTCTGGCTATGGCTACCCGCTGCTTCTGACCTCCGGACAGCTGGGTGGGCTTAAAATCCACCCGGTCTGCCAGACCTACCCGCTCCAAGGCCTCCCGGGCTCGCTCCGCCCGCTCCCGACGGGGAACTCCCGCATAGGACAGGGGAAGGGATACATTTTCCAGGGCGGACTGGCGGGACAGCAGCTGGAAATTCTGGAAGACGAAGCCGATCTTATTCAGGCGAATATCCGACATCTGATTATCGGTACACTGGCTGATATCCTCCCCATCCAGCAGATAAAGGCCGCTGGTGGCCTGATCCAGGCAGCCAACGATATTCATCAGGGTGGTTTTGCCGGAACCGGAGGGGCCCATAATGGCCACATACTCCCCCTCCTCCATCTGAAAGCAAATATTCTTCAACACCGGAACGCTCATCTTGCCCTGGAGATAATCCTTGCAAATATCCTTCATTTCTATGATCACTGAGCATCCCCCCTACTCTCTGCGCCTTCCTGACTCTGGACTCCTTCCTGAGCTCCACTCTCTGCGCCTTCCTGGCTTCCGTCCCCGCCGGAAAGCTCCTGATCCTCTGAAAGCTGTCCACTTCCGGAATCTTCCGCCTCTCCCAGGGTCTCATAGAGCTCCGGGCTCCTCCATCTGAAAGCAAATATTCTTCAACACCGGAACGCTCATCTTGCCCTGG
>CAVJHW010000142.1:0-6405 GCA_963649395.1 Coriobacteriaceae bacterium
TCTGCCAGGTCTTCCTGGTAGGTTACATCATATTTCTTCCTATTAAATAGAAATTTCACGCCGGAAGCCATGATGAAGAAGTAGGCGATAACACAGGGTAGGGCAAAGACTACCATAACCTGGCTTAGGGCATTATAGCCTCCCGCATACAGAAGGATGGCGGTGAATACTCCCATGAAAATAGATACAACTACATTGAAAATCTTGGGTGTCTTGGTCTTGGCTGCATCGGTTTCTGTGTCCTTCATCAACAGCATGGGGAAGGAGAAGGCAATCGAATCCGAGAAGGTGATAAAGGTCATAATGGCCAGGACAATGAATCCCCATTTCAGAATGGTTCCAGCCGGCAGGTTATTCAGGAAGGCAAAGGTAGCCACTCCATCGCCGTATTGCTGAATCTGCTGGTAGATATCGCTTCCGTTCAAAATGTCGATCATGGCGGAAGCGCCGAAGGTGGTATACCAGGTAAATACCAGGCCTACCGGGACGATACAATTGACCAGAATGAACTGGCGCAGGGTACGTCCGTAGCAGATGGATACGAAGAAGAGAGCATGCAGGAATGCCGGTGCTATATTCCAGGCAAAGTAATACATGGTATTGCTGTTCTGCCAACCTGTCTGCATAATGCTGTCACTGAAGCTGATCATGGGAATAAAATCCCGGATAAATTCTCCCACAGAGGAGAATTCCAGCCCCAGCAGTCGGTTGGTGGGGCCCACCAGAAGAACAAAGATAACGATAGCAAAATAGCATAGGGCATTGATGTTGCTCAGGGTTCCCATCCACTTATGCACACCAGAGCAGGCGAAGAAGATGGTAAGCAGGGTATAGAAGATAATAATGGGAACCTGGAAGTTCGGATCCCCGGAGGCTCCCGTTACTGTTCCGATTCCGGAATTCAGCTGGATGACGGCAAGGCCCATATTGGTACCGCATACGATCAAGGCAATGATTTGCAGAGTGTTGATGAGATTGCCGGCCCATCCGTTGCTTCTCTTGGCACCCACCAGAGGATAAAGGGTGGAGCCGCCCCGCAGCGGCTGCTTTCCATTATAATATACTAAAGCGATAATCAGAGCGAAAACCGTGATCAAGAAGTAGGGAGGAAGACCGTAGTGAAGGAAGCAATACTTCAGGGTGGGAATAATTGCTTCGGCGGTTCCTCCTTGTACGCCCAGGAATTCAGGCGGGTTCATAAACATATCTACCGGGGCAGATACACTGTAGAAGCAGATGCCTACGGCGATGGTACCTGTCAGGGACAGGGTACACCAGGTGCTAGTCTTGATGCTGGGCTTGGCTTTCTTTCCGCCCAGACGGATATTGCCGTATTTGCTGCACAGAAGGAAGAGACAGAAGGCTACGACCAGAATGACACATAATATATAGAGCCATTTGAAATGATCCATGATCCATTCTTGCGCACCTGTCAGGGCGCTTTCAAACTGTTTGGGAGCGATGACACCGGCTGCAACTATCACCAGCAGGATGATAATTCCCGGTATGAAAGCCTTCATATCCACCTGTGACCAAATACTTTGTTTCGTTTCTTGCGTTGCTTGTTGCTTTGTTTGTTTCCCCATAATTCCTAATCTCCTTTGAATTTCCCAATGATTGCCTAACTATCCTGGACTTGGGCCTTGTCCGCTGGTCGGCAAGCATTGGTTGTGCAAGTTGATTGTTTTATTTTACCTTGAATGAATAAAAATAACAATACTGGACAGGGATGACAAGGGAAATTGTAAAAAAAATATGAAGTACTGCACGATGGCATGATTTTTGCACAAATAAGAAGAGAAAAAACCTTCTATTTTTTCTCCTTGCATTCCTCGGGCTATAGTGCTATACTATAAAACGAACTTTTGTGCTCGGTTCTTTGCCTAACCCATCAAAGAGCCGTGGTTACAGGCAAATGTCACGTCTGCATTTTGGCAGGCAGGTCACAGAATCAAGAAAGGAGGATTCACATGAAGGTAAGATCATCTGTAAAGCCTATGTGCGAGAAGTGCAAGGTGATTAAGAGAAAAGGAAGCATTCGTATCATTTGTGAGAATCCAAAGCATAAACAGCGCCAGGGTTAATCCCTCAACACTCTGGAATGTTATGCAAGGTTAATATTATAAAGTGAGACCTGGCTGGCTGCGTCAGGATACCTCCGGCGTATATGCGCATGGACGGCACATCCCTTATAATATTGCTTAATACTTGCTCTTGCGCTTCCGGCAGGAGGAAGAAAGGCCGCAAACTTGCGGCTGGATGCGTCATACCGGCATCCCAATTAGGAAAATATTACTATAGTTAATGGAGGAAACGTACATGGCTCGTATAGCTGGTGTAGACTTACCAAGAGACAAACGCGTGGAGATAGGCTTGACCTATATTTACGGTATCGGAAGAAGCTCTTCCAACCGCATCCTTGCGCAGGCAGGCGTTAACCCGGATACTCGTGTCAGAGACCTGACGGACGATGAGGTGAAGAAGCTCGCCGCAGTGATCGATGAGACCCAGGTGGTAGAAGGAGATCTGAGACGTGAGATCGCTATGAATATCAAGCGTCTGCAGGAGATCGGCTGCTACAGAGGTATCCGTCATAGAAAGGGTCTTCCCGTTCGCGGACAGAAGACCAAGACCAATGCGAGAACTCGCAAGGGTCCCAAGAGAACCGTTGCTAATAAGAAGAAGTAAACTTCTTTTAATAGGAAGAAATAAACTTCTTTTACTCGATCATATTCATTAGGAAAGTGTAGGTTAGTTTTTATTATGGCAAAAGTGACCAGGAAAACGACGAGACGTCGTGTGAAAAAAAACGTTGAACGTGGACAGGCACACATCCAGTCATCCTTTAACAATACCATTGTTACACTGACGGATGCAGAAGGCAATGCTCTTTCATGGGCAAGCGCCGGCGGCCTGGGCTTTAGAGGTTCAAGGAAATCTACTCCTTATGCAGCACAGATGGCTGCTGAGACTGCTACGAAGGCAGCGCTGGTACACGGTCTCAAGACCGTAGATGTATTTGTAAAGGGTCCCGGTTCAGGACGTGAAGCAGCAATCCGTGCTTTGTCCGCATGTGGACTTGAAGTTACCAGTATCCGCGACGTGACGCCGGTACCCCACAATGGATGCCGTCCGCCCAAACGTAGAAGAGTCTAATCAAGCAGGAGGTCATAAGAATGGCAGTAAATAGAGTACCGGTTCTGAAAAGATGCAGATCCCTTGGACTGGATCCTGTATATCTGGGAATTGACAAGAAGTCCACCCGTCAGTTGAAGCGTGCCAACAGAAAAGTATCTGAGTACGGCCTTCAGCTGAGAGAGAAGCAGAAAGCAAAATTCATCTACGGAGTGCTGGAGAAGCCCTTCCGTAATTACTATAAGAAGGCAGACCAGATGTCCGGTCAGACGGGTGAGAACCTGATGGCTATGCTGGAGCTGCGTCTGGACAATGTCATTTTCCGTATGGGATTTGCCAGAACCAGAAAAGAAGCAAGACAGATCGTTGACCACAAGCACGTTCTGGTGAACGGCAAGCAGGTGAACATTCCTTCCTATCAGACCCATCCCGGCGATGTAATCGAGATCAAGGAAGGTAAGAAGGATTCTCAGCGCTACAAGGATATCCTTGAGGTAACAGGCGGACGTATGGCTCCGGAATGGATTGATGTGAATCAGGAAGCATTGCAGGGCACGGTGAAGGAGATTCCCGCACGTGATGCCATCGATGTTCCTGTTAATGAGATGCTTATTGTCGAGCTGTATTCCAAATAATCGGCAGCGACATAACCCTCGACAGTACAATTTCCCAAAAGGAGGGGCCTGTAGGTGTTTGATTTTAACAAACCGAAGATTGAGATTACGGAGATTTCTGAAGATAAAAAGTTTGGCAGATTCGTAGTTGAGCCGCTGGAGCGGGGATACGGAACCACGCTGGGCAATTCCCTTCGGAGGATCATGCTCTCTTCTCTTCCTGGGGCGGCGGTAAGCCAGGTTAAGATCGAAGGCGTTCTTCATGAATTTAGCTCCATTCCCGGAGTGAAGGAAGACGTGACCGAGATCATCATGAACCTGAAGAGTCTTGCCATCAAGAATACCAGTGAAACCAATGAGGCTAAGATTGCCTACATTGAGTTTGAGGGGGAAGGCGTTGTAAAAGCATCTGATATCCAGGTAGACCAGGACATTGAAATTATGAACCCCGATCAGGTAATCGCAACTCTGAACGGGGGGCCGGACAGCAAGCTCTACATGGAGTTGACCATTACCCGGGGACGGGGATATGTGAGTGCCGACAAGGGGAAGACGGAGGATATGCCCATTGGCGTAATCGCCGTGGATGCCATCTATACCCCTGTGGAAAGAGTCAATCTGACCGTAGAGAATACCCGTGTAGGACAGATTACGGATTACGATAAGCTGACTCTGGATGTCTATACCAAGGGCACCCTGGATCCGGATGAGGCAGTGAGCCTGGCAGCCAAGGTATTGAGTGAGCATCTGAAGCTGTTCATCGATCTTTCTGAGAATGCCAAGACGGCAGAAGTCATGATAGAGAAGGAAGACAACGAGAAGGAGAAGGTTCTGGAGATGAATATCGACGAGCTGGAGCTTTCTGTGCGTTCCTACAACTGTCTGAAGCGTGCCGGAATTAATACAGTAGAAGAATTATGCAATAAGACTCCTGACGACATGATGAAGGTTCGGAATCTGGGCCGCAAGTCTTTGGAGGAAGTTCTTGCAAAGCTCAAGGAACTGGGATTACAGCTAAGTCCCGGGGAAGAGCAATAAGGATTTGTAGAATTAAGCGGGGAGTCAGTAAGTCCGAAGAAGCGTGGCTTTCCGTTCCACAAATGGAGGATAAGTGAAATGGCTGGATACAAGAAACTGGGAAGAACCTCTGACCAGAGAAAAGCTTTATTGAGAAACCAGGTGACGAATCTGCTCTATCATGGCAAGATCCGTACCACTGAGACCAAGGCAAAGGAGATCCGCAAGATTGCGGAGGGCCTGATTGCCTCTGCTGTTCGGGAAAGGGATAACTTCGAGACCGTAACCGTTACTGCCAAGGTTGCCAGAAAGGATGCTGACGGCAAGCGGGTAAAAGAGGTAAAGGACGGCAAGAAGGTCACCGTATATGATGAAGTACAGAAGGAGATCAAGAAGGACAGTCCTTCCAGACTTCATGCAAGACGTCAGATGATGAAGGTCTTCTATCCCGTAACAGAGGTTCCGGCTTCCAATAAGGGCAAGAAGAAGAACACCAAGCAGGTGGATCTGGTAGCTAAGATGTTTGATGAGATTGCTCCCAAATATGCAGATCGCAACGGTGGTTATACCCGTATTGTCAAAATCGGACCCCGTAAGGGCGATGCAGCCATGGAAGTTCTGATTGAACTGGTATAAGCAATAGCCTTGAAAGCCCCGGCAAGCAGCCGGGGCTTTCTTAGACTTTAGACTCTCTTAGATCCAGCCGCCGTCCATGGTGACCACCTGACCTGTCAGATAGGGATGGTGGAGAGCCAGTCCCAGAACCAGATCCGCCGCCTCCTGGGGACTGCCATAGCGCCCCATAGGGATTTCCTCCTCCAGCTGGCTTCGTTCCTCCGGAGACAGGAAGTTGTTCATGGAGGTATCGATGGCTCCGAAGGCGGCTGCATTGACTCGGATTCCGCTGGGAGCCAGCTCCTTGGCCAGGGCTCGAGTGAAGGAGTTGATGGCGCCCTTGGTAGCAGAGTAGGCAACCTCACAGGAGGCCCCTACTGAGCCCCAGACGGAGGAAATATTTACGATAGAACCCTGACCTGCCTGCAGAAAAAGAGGAATGGCCGCCCGGCAGGTCAGAAAGAGGGAAGTCACATTGGTCTGGAACATGCGGTTCCATTGGTCCAAGGACATCTCCTGCAGAAGGCCAATCTGGGAGATACCGGCATTGTTGACCAAGGCCTTCAAGCTTCCGTGCTCTGCCAGGAAGGAGAAAAGCTCCCGGATGAAGGCCTCATTTCCTACATCTCCGGCCTGGATCAGACATTCTACGGAAGGTAGATCCTGCAGGATCTCCTGCCGGAGGGCCTCCAGAGAATGATCCTTGTTGCGGGCAACCGCCAGGATGGAATAACCGGCTCGGGCAAAAGCCAGGGCTGCTGCTCGCCCGATCCCGTGGGAGGCGCCGGTGATGAGAATGTATTCCTGTGTTACTGATTTCATGGTTTTCCTTTCCCTTCTGTGGGGGCATACCCTTGAGACTTGCCCCGAATCTCGCTTCTTATTATACATGTCTTTGGGGGGAAAGGGAAGGAGAATAGGTGGCCCTTACCTTTTGCCCCCTAAACCATTATTGTGAAAGTGGGATGAGAAGGAGCTTGCCAGAGGGCTTGCCTTGTGCTAGAATAGGGCAGACTTGAGATAC
>CAVJHW010000143.1:0-6333 GCA_963649395.1 Coriobacteriaceae bacterium
AAAAGGCAGATGAGCCATGAGCCACATTTGGAGAGATCCGGATGTGGCGCTTGTTTTGTTGGGATAGGGGCTGCTTTTGCCAGCCTTGGGATTGACAGGGGTAGAGAGATTTGGCATAATAGGAGACAGTCGATTGGACAATAGCATTTTCGGCAATGGACTTAAGACCAACGACCACCTCTATTTTGCCGTGCTGACCGGCTGCCTGCGGATTGCCCGGGAGAGCATTTTCACAGGACTGAATAATTTTAAGATTAATTCCATCTCGGACGTGGATTGCGCAGAATATTTCGGATTCACCGACAGGGAGGTGGAGGACATATTGCACTATTATGGGCTAGAAGCCAGGTTTCCGGATATGAAGGAATGGTATGACGGGTACCGCTTTGGCAATGGGGAGGTTTATTGCCCCTGGGATGTCGTCAACCAATGTGACCGCTTGTGCACCAATCCCCAGGCGGAGATGGAGTCCTATTGGGTCAACAGCAGTGAGAATTCTGTGATCCGGGATCTGCTGCAGGAGGTTTCAGATGCGACTAGGGCGGAACTGGAGGCCCTGATCTCCGGGGAGTCCATAGAACAGAGAATCCTGTCGGAATTGACCTATGGGGACCTGCAGGAAGAGGACTGGGTCAATCGTCAGACCTACCTCTGGAGTATTCTCTATGCGACAGGATATCTGACAGATGTGACAGCCCCCAAGGGGGATTTGCATAGATTAGCGATCCCTAACAAGGAAGTGCTGGGGATTTATGAGAATCGGATCAGCTCCTGGTTTCGCGGCAAGGCGCTGGGCAATTCTCAGGATTGGCGGGGCTATAGAGGAGAAGGGATATCTTTCTCTGCTTCGCAGGGAGGGGATGAAGACCATCTATCAATACGGGATAGCCTGCTATAAGAAGAGCTGTCGCGTTATGTGTGCTTGTGAGTCCTGTGGGAGTGCGTAGCAGAGAACAATCCGTGGAACCAAAGGTTTGGATGCTTTGACACCCAAACCGATATGGAAATGGTAGACGAGAGGCTGGGAGATAATTTTGATGAGAATTAATAAGAATTATGTATTGCGAGAGATTGCCGGTGATTATATCCTGATTCCTACCGGGAATGCCGTGCTGAAGTTCAATGGTCTTGTAACTCTCAATGAGGTGGGTGTATCTATCTGGAAGTTGTTGAGCGATGGCAGGGGAACTGACCTGGATAGTCTGGTAGCGGGCATTCTGGAGGAATATGATGTAGACGAGGAAACCGCCCGGGAGGACGTCAGCGAATTCCTGGATAAGCTGGCGGAGGCAGACATTCTGGAAAGGGAAGAAGAATGACGACAGAGGAGGAAAAGCCCAGGAAGGGAAGGCCAGCGGCGTCGGAGGAAGAAAAGCCTAGGAAGGGAAGGACAGCTGCGCCGGAGGAGGAAAAACTGGGGAAGGGAAGAATAGTGGTGTCGGAGGAGGAAAAGCCCAGGAAGGGAAGGACAGCCGCGTCAGAGGACAGGAGTCAGGGAGAATATCGCAGGCAGATTGACAAGTCCCTGGTTCTGGAAGAGGGTTTGAGAGAATTCCCTATCCTATATATAGAGGCAGCTGCAGCCGCCGGTAAGACCACAGCCCTGAATCTCTTGCTGGACAAGCATCCTACCCAGAGAAGGGTATGGCTGGATATGGTCAGGGAATGCAAAAGTCCGGAGGTGCTTCAAAGGAAGCTGGAAGACCTTACCTGCCAGGTGAGGGAGGAGTCTCTCTGGATCATATGTGATCCTATGCCTGCCCGGCTGGGGGAAGAGCTGGTCCCAGCAATGACGGAGCTGTTGGAAGAGGTAGCGGAATCCAACAGAAAAGCAGAGACAGATAGCAGACGGGTGTTATTCCTCGGCCGAGAGAAGCCGGGGGGATGGCTCCTGCCTTTTTTATGGAAAGAAAAGCTGGGAATGGTCTCTCACCGGGACCTTCTCCTGACCCGGGAAGAGGTCGGCCAGATGGCGGGTTATTATGGGCGCCTCCGGGAGGCGGATGCTGTATGGGACCTAACCGGCGGCTGGGCGGGCTGTGTCAGTATGGTTCTGCGCCTGGCAGACAGGCCGGAGCTGGCGGAAGCCCCTATTTCCTATCTCTGGCAGACCTACGAGATGGAGGAATATATCCGCCGGGAGATTAAGGAGTCCCTGACCAAAGAGGAAAATAAGGTGATGGAGCTGGCCAGGATCTGTCCCTGGGTCAATGAAGCCCTTTGTCAGGACTTGCTGACCCGGGCCTGGGACAAGAAGTCAGATCAGAATCTGGGAACAAATACAAATCCGGACACCTTCCGGGGCCTTCTGGAGGACCTGACTCGGAAGGGCTTTCTTCAATGCGATTTCGTCAGAAGACGATGGAGGCCCGCTCCCCTCTTTCGACAAAGAGCCGGGGAAGGGACAAACGGAAGAGGAAGGGAAAACGGCAGAGGCGGCAGAAGCGGCAAAGGCGGCAAAGGCGGAGAGAGAAGCAGAGGAGAAGAAAGAAGCAGAGGAGAAGAAAGAGGCAGGGGAGAAGTAAGAAGCAGGGACGGGGAAAGGCTCTGGGTCGGAGATAGGGAAATTGACTGTCGGGCTCCCGGCAAATGGTATCAGGCCCGGGGATATGTGAGGGAGGCTCTGGAGTGCCTGTCCCGGTCGGGAGATGGGGAGGGCTATCGCCAATGCATGCTCCAGTATTATAAGAGGATTCCCTTTCTGGGCATGGATTATTCCCCTGTTCTGTCCTGGCAGGAGGATAAGCCGGAGATTCATTATCTGAAGGGCATGTGGCTTCGCTCCCTGCAGGATTTCAAGGGCCTGGACCGAGAGATTGCCCTAGTACAAAGCCAGGTAGAGAGTCAGGTAGGAAGTCGGGTAGAGAGCCAGGTAGGAAGTCGGGTAGAGAGCCAGGTAGGAAGTCAAGTAGAGAGTCAGGTAGAGAGTCAGGTAGGAAGTCGGGTAGAGGGTCAGATAGAGAGTCAGGCAGAGAGTCAAGTAAGGAGTCAGGTAGAGGAGCAGCCCGTGAAGTCGAAGGCAGGGGAAACAGAAGGGGCAGAAGAAACAGAAGGAACAGGGGAAACAGAGAAATCCCCGGCTTCAGACAGCGGACAGAGAAGGCGTGAAATATTGCTGAATCTGACCTTCGCGGCGCCGGGGGTATCTCTGGAGGAGTGGTTATCTCTGGCAAAACGATTGTCTGAACTGTCAAAGAAGGACCACCCCTATGAGCTCTATAGCATGCTGGGAAGTTCCTTCACCTTCCTGTGCGGTCTGCGGGATCTGACGGGGCTCTTTGCCTGCGGAAAGAGGGAGGAGAAGCGCAGGGCTCAGATCTGGAGGACCTGTCTGGGACAAAAGGAGGAACTGGCCTACCGCCTGGCCCGTATGGACTATCTCCTAGAGACGGAGCAGATTCACGCCCTGACGGAGGAGGACAGGGGTCTTCTGCAGGAAATAGAGAGGGAGGACAGCGCTTTTGCCCTGATGCGCTTTTACCTGATTTGCAAGGCTCGGCAGCGCAATATTTGGAGGGATGAGAAGGAGGCGGCTAGGCTTCTGGAGGGAAGACTCCTGGGGTGCGACAATCCTATTTATCGGGAAAATGCCAGGGCTTTGGCGGGTATGTATGCTCCTTATTTCGGAGAGACTGCCAAGCTGGCGGAATGGATCCGGAGCCTGGAGGCTCATCAGCAGGTGACAGAGACGAATTATGGGAGGGTCCTTCTGGTCTGTGGGGGCTTCCTTAAATACCAGCGGCCGGAAAATATCCGCAAGCTCCTGGAAGACCTGACGGACCACCTGCAGGCCTTCCATTACCAAAGACTGCTGGCGGAAGCCTTATTTCTCCGGGCCATCCTGGCTCAGGAGGAGGGCAGCGGAGGCAGAAGCACCATGCTCAAGGCGGTCATTCAGGCCTTTTTGGTGGGAGGCAGCGGCCATTATATCCGCTTCTATACCAGCTATGGCAGCAAGGGGCAGGAGGTCCTGGAGGCCTACCGGGAATGGAGCCGCAATACCTCGCCGGAGCGATGGAAGAGGAAGAAGAGATATCATTATGCCAGCCCGGCGCAGATGCCGGAGGAGGACTATCTGGACCTCCTGATCCGCCAGGCCAACCGCCATCGCCAGAGGGAGAACCGGGCGGCAGCGGAGGAGATTCCCGAACGGCTCACCGCCATGGAAACTGTGGTCCTCCAGGCCATGAGCAGGGGGTTGAGCAATGGGGAAATCTGTGAAGAATTGTCCCTGAAGCTGCCCACCGTCAAGAGTCATATCTATAGCATCTACAAGAAGCTGGGGGTCAGCAGCCGGGTGCAGGCGATCCTGCGGGGGAAGGAGAAGGGAATTTTGTAGGCAATGTACAGCCCGGGATTCGTGAAAGCTTCAAAGAACTCTTAAACAGAAAATGCAAAAATCGAAAAGAATATCATACTAAAGAATGAATACGCAAAAATCTCCACCTGTTATAATGAAACGGATAACGAAGGGGGATATTTGGCTTCTTGTCATATCCCAAATACGAGGAGAAAGGATAGTGAGGACATGAAACAAAAGAAGACTCACAGGGTGGGGAGACATGTTTTAGCTTTTGTCATGGCTCTGCTGATGGTTGTCTCGCTCTTGCCTTCTGTGTCTTTCGCCGACGATCTTGCAGAATCGGCAAGCGGAAATGCGGAGACAGAGACCGTTGTGGATGCGCAGAGCCCAGAGACAACGGATGCTTCCCAGACAGAGACGGAAGATGATGTTCAGGAAGAGACAAGTCCGGTGGAGGAACTTACGCCGGAGCAGTCAGAGGAGTCTGGAGAGGAAGTATCAGATACAGAAGCGCAGGATCCAGAACTACAGAATACGGAAGCCCAGGATTCAGAGCTTTTGGATACAGCGGCTCTGCTGCCGGAGGATGGGGTAAATGCAATATCTACCACAGATTCCTCCGATGAGATGCTTCGCATCTTTCACTTGGATTGCGGAAGAAAATATTTCACCCTTGCTCAGATTGAGGAGATCATTGATACATTAGCTGCCAATGGTTATACCCATATCGAGTTGGCAATCGGAAACGATGCCCTGCGTTTCCTGCTGGACGATATGTCGGTGACAGTGGGAGAGACAACTTATAGCAGTGACAAGGTAAAAGAGGGTATTCAGGCAGGAAACAGGGTTTATTATAACGCAGGAGACACCAATGAGCTGACGCAGGCTGAGATGGACACTTTGATTTCCTATGCGGGTACCAAAGGGATAGGTGTGATTCCGCTGCTCAACACACCGGGTCATATGGATGCCATCATCGATTGTATGGAAAACCTTGGATTAACCAATGTTGCTTACAGTAATTCGGCTCGTACCATAGACGTAACAAACAGTAATGCGGTAGCCTTTACCCAAGCTTTGGTCAGCAAATATGTCAGCTACTTTTCCGGGAAGGGATGCAAGTATTTCAACCTGGGCGCGGATGAGTACGCGAATGATGTCGATGGAGCTGGCTTTGGAAAGCTGATAAGTAGCGGTTCCTATGGAAACTTTGTGACATATGTCAACGGCCTTGCAAAGGTGGTAACGAATGCAGGCATGACTCCCATGGCATTCAACGATGGTATTTATTATAATTCAAATACCAGTAACGGCACCTTTGACACATCTATTCTTATCTGCTATTGGACTGCGGGATGGTCGGGGTATACACCTGCGTCTGCCTCTTTTTTGGCAGAGAAAGGGCACAAGATTATCAATACCAACGATGCTTGGTATTATGTGCTTGGTCGGGGAGCCGGTAATGCGAGTGGATATACGTCTGCTACCGCTTTGAACGGGGCACAGGGTACAAAGTATGATGATGTTCCGGGTAGCAATGATCCGGCTGTCGTGGGCTGTATGCAATGCCTTTGGTGCGATAAGCCCACCGCGGAATATAGCGAGACGGAAGCTACAACTGTAAAGAACTTGATTAGTACTTTTGCATCTAGTAATTCGAGTGTATTTCCAATAACAAAGCAGAATTCAGATTCAACGGATGAAACTAGTGTTACTATTTATCTTGACCCGGGAGAAACTAAGACTGTTAAGCTTGCGGATGGAGATGTTGTAGATAGTCTGAATGTTGACAAAACAGGTTTGAATGCAGAAATTGCATCTGTGAATGTGGCTTATGGAACAAAAAAAGCCCTTGGGGATAAGGTGACCATATCTACGTCTTCTGGCCAGAGTTACACGGGTGTGATTTCTGATGGCACCAACTATCTGGTTGTTGATTCCGATGGAGCAATCTCTAACACCACAGATGTTAATCAGGCTTCTGATTTTACTATAAAGTATAGCTCTTCTTGGGGGTACTCTGGTTATAC
>CAVJHW010000144.1:0-6286 GCA_963649395.1 Coriobacteriaceae bacterium
ACAAGCTGTGGTATGCAAGCATCCCACAGCTTGTGTCTGCCGTCCGGGGCTTTCTTAGTATATCTTCGTAGCCTCGTCGAAGAGGGCTTTGATATTTCTGGGGGGAACGTCCGGCTGCAGTCCCTCGTGACTGGGGGATATGATCAAACCGGTGGGGAAGTATCCTCTCAATTCCTTTACCTTGGCCTCTACCTGCTCCGGTGTTCCATTGGGCAGCAGATCCTGGGTATCTACGCCGCCGCAGAAGGAGATCTGGCCCTCGAAATGTGCCTTCAGATTGGCGGGATCCATGCCTGCAGCCAGAGCCTGGATGGGATGGATGATATCCACGCCTGCATCGATCAGCAGGGGGATTGCCTCTACGATGGATCCGCAGGAATGGAACATAACCTTAACGCCATAGCTGTGAGCCAGTTCCACCAGCTTACGAGCTCCCGGGATAACGAACTCCTCTACCAGCTTGGGGCTGATCATCAGGCCCCTTTGGCTTCCCATATCATCACCGATCAGGATGGCATGTACCTTGCCTTTGGTGGCCTCCAGGAAGATTTTCAGAGCCTTCAGATAGAAGTCTACGATATGGTCATCTACATAATGAACCATCTCCGGATCTGATACCATATTCATCAAACAGGTCTGCATACCAAAGGCAGCGCAAACATCCTGGAAATGGCAGGCCCAAAGCATGCCCATCACGACCTTGTCAGAGGGGGCTTCATCTACCAGCCTCTTACATAGCTCCGGATCGATATATTTCTCCGGATCCGGCCAGGGATAATTCACTGCGATGACATCATCCAGATCCTCGCAGTTGGCGAAGCATCCGTCTGCCGTCAGGGTACGATGCTCGGTATCTACATTGCTGCCGTTCATATACCAGTCAAAGGCGGCGAAGATAGCATTACAATGCTCCGAATGATAGGGAATCTCTACCGCGTAGAAATCATCCCCGCATACCCTCTTCAGCTCCTTAATGTCGCCTACGTGATAGAAATCACACAGGGCCGGTACTGCCTCCGGTGTGGGGTCTCCCAGCCAGCAAGCCGGTCTGTCTACAGGTCTCCGCTCTACAGTCGCAAGAAAACGTTCAATACTGTTCATGTTCTATAACCTCCTATGTGATCCGCTGGTAACTGATTGTGTAACCATCCATGGCGACAGGTCCTTCCACGGTAAACTTCCCTGCCGGGCCTTACCCGGCCCCGGCTTATGTCCGCCGTCCTGGTCCTTTCTCTCATTGTATCATACCAGGTCCGCCTGTCTACCCCTTTGTGAAAATATTCATCTAAACGTTTAGCTTAATTATTATGTAAGGAAGCCGGTGCTGCTCGCAGACGGCTTCCTTTTCTGCCGAAGGACCCTTATTCTGCCTTCTTGGCCTTCTTGGGCTTAAAGAGCTTCAATCCATCTCCCTGCATGAAGGTACTCAGGATCAATACGACGATCAGAAGACCGCCATAGATAAAGCTTCCGTGATAGGTATTGAGACCCTTGAACATATTGACACCGGAGGTAATCATCTGGATGATCAATACAGAGAAGATCAGATTGCCAATCTTACCGATACCGCCGTCCGGCAGGATACCGGCCAATACCAGCATCAGGATAATCTTCATGACATAGGACTCTCCATTATCTGCCTTGGCACTGTTCAGGGTGGAAACCATCAGCATGCTTCCGATACAGCAGATAATGTCACAGATGACAAAGGTAACGATGATCATGCGGTCTGTATGAATGGCTGAGAACTTGGCTGCCTTCAGGTTGGTTCCGCACATATAGAGCTTCTCTCCATAAGAGGTAAAATGCAAGATCAAAGCCGCGATCACGAAGAGAAGGATGAAGATGAACAAGGGGAAGGGAATAAATCCCAGCACGTTGGAATGGCCGATCTCAGAGTAAAGGGGCACTTCCTTCAGGGACAGGGTACTTCCCTTGGTAATACCGGTGGACAGACCCAGCCATACCATCTGCATGGCAATGGTAGCGATAACCGGGGGAATGTTCAGCTTGCATACCAGAATTCCGTTGATGATGCCGCCGATAGCACCGATCACTACCACGATGAAGAAGGCCACTACCATGACGCCAAACACCTGTCCGTCAGACATGCCCTCGGAGGTGTGACCCAGGATATACTGTACCCCCATAATGGTAGCAAAGTTGCCCAGCATAACAAAGGACATATCAATACAGCCGATGATGAAACAAAACAGCACGCCGATGGCCATGACACCGAATTCAGGGAACTGCATCACAATACCCTTCCAGGTACCAATCTTCCAGAAGGTACCGGCCTTGGTGGCTGTGAAAATCAACATAACAACTACCATCAGGATCAGCAGTATCGCAGTATACTGATTTTTCTTGAAAAACTCTTTTACTTTCATCGAATACGCCTCCTCCCTTAACCGTTGCGCCGTTTGGCCTGAACTGCGGATACCGTGATACCAACCAGGATGATGATACCATTGAACAGATCCTGCCATTCGGTACCAATGTTCAGCAACAGCATACTGTTCGATACAACCGTGATCAGACCAACCGCGCATACGGTACCAAAGACACTACCCTCGCCGCCGAAGATACTGGCGCCGCCCAGGATAACTGCCGGAATGATGGTCATTTCCTTTCCGATCAAGGCCTTAGGGATAGACTGGCTGGCCAGACATACACGAAGCATGCCGGCAAAGCCGGAAACCGCACCTACTACCGCATAGAGGATGAACTTCACCCGCTTTACATTATAACCGGCACGCTCAGCGGAAACCTCATTGCCACCGATGGCGTAAAGGGCCCGGCCAAACATGGTCTTATTCAGAATAATAGACGTAATAATGCAGAAAATAATCAAGAAAATGATGGTAACGGACAGGTCGGAACTTACCTGACGGCTTCCCACCGTAGTGGTATAGGTAGTCAAGGAAGCCTTTCCCAGATTCTTAAATCCTGCAGGCAGGGTGGAGGTAATCTCCTTCATCTTCAGCACACCCATGGACAGACCGGTGAAGAAGGTCTGGGTTCCCAGGGTAACCAGCATGGTATTCAGCTTGAAGTTGGAGATGATCCAGCCGTTGAACATACCCAGGACAAAGCCGATCACGATAGCCAGAAGGAAGCCAATCAGGGGACTTTCCTTGCACCAGCCGTTGTTCAGGCAAAGGGTAGTAGACAGGGAATAGGACAGCGCCGCGATAGCCGGGAAAGACAGGTCAAAACCTCCGGATATCATAACCACCAGGGAGCACATGGCGAAGATACCATCCACAACCATAGCACGCAAAATGGTGAAAATCTTATCCGGAACCAGCAGCTGACCGCCGGATACCAGATGAATCACAATGCACAGGGCGATTAATACGATAAAAATATAGAATTCAGTACGCTTTGTCATGCGCTTCAACGTAGAACTATTCATTGATACCATCCTCCTTACCGAATTATCTCGAGGATATTTTCTTCCGTCAGATCCTCGCTGGTCATCTCACCTACGATCAAGCCTTCCTTCATGACAATCGCACGGTTACAGTTGACCACCACCTCCGGCAGGTCGTCTGAAATCATGATAACTGCCAGGCCGTCGTTGGCCAGTTCATGCACCAGATGGTGAATATCCTGTTTTGCGCCGACATCGACACCCACTGTGGGGCCGTTGAGAATCAATACATCCAGATCGTTAGACAGCCACTTGGACAGCACGATCTTCTGCTGGTTACCACCGGACAGGGTGGAGGCATTCTTGCGGACATCATCGGTCTTGATGGCAAACTTATCCTTCCAGATATTGGCCTCTGCCACAATATCCTTCTTCCGCAGGATGGACAGGGCATTGGACAGACGTTTCAAAGAAGCAAGAGTAATATTGTCTGCAATGGGCTGATTCAGGCACAGACCCTCCGTCAGACGATCCTCCGGCACATAGCCGATCCGGGCCTTCTGGGCAGCCATAGGAGAATTGATCTTCACTTCCTTGCCATTCAGCTCGATCCGTCCGGACTCGATCTTCTCCAGACCAAAAAGAGCCAAAGCCAGCTCGGTACGACCAGAACCCAAAAGTCCGGTAACACCCAGAATCTCTCCCTTTCTCAAATCAAAGGATACATTCTTGCATCTCTTATTCTTCAGAGTCAGCTTATCTACCTTCAGAACAGGCTCCTTACTGATGTTCTTGGGAACAAAGAAATCCGGCTCCAGATTACGACCCGTCAGATAATAGGTATACTTGTCCCTGGTCAGGTCTGCGGTAGGTCCGGAATATACATTCTGTCCATTCCGCATGATGCAGACATCGTCAGAGATCTCGAAAATTTCTTCTGTTTTATGACTGATAAACATGATGGCAATACCGCTGTCCCGCAGCTGACGCACCGTCTTGAAGAGGGCATCAACCTCTTTCTTGGTCAGGGCTGTGGTAGGCTCATCCATGATAATCAGCTTTGCATTAAAAAGAAGTGCACGGCAGATGGCCACCAGCTGCTTGTCGGCCACACTTAATTCCCCCATACGCGCGTGCAAATCAATATTATATCCGATCTTAGATAAAGCTTCTTTTGCTGTTGCTTCCCAACGCTTCTTATTGACAATCTTCTTCCCTGCTGTAATCTCAGAGTTGATTGCCAGATTCTCCATAACAGTTAAATTAGGAAATATAGATAAATCCTGATAAATAACCTGAATACCCAGCTGTGTTGCTTCCGCCGGAGTAATCTTAGAAATAGTCTTCCCCTCGAAGGTCACTTTCCCTTCGTCCTTTGTATATACACCCGAAATAATTTTAACCAGAGTGGACTTACCACACCCATTTTCACCGGCCAGGCACATAACCTTACCGGGTCTCACCTTGAAATCCACATGGTCTAAGGCATGAACACCTGCAAATGATTTGCAGATTCCAGACATTTCAAGTAAGTATTCTGACATAAACCCGCATACTCCTTTTCACTGTACTGAATCAAACGTCAATGACCGCTGCCGCAGGCATATCCGTATGTAAACGGCATTTGAAAGGGCAGGGAAGCGAGCCTCCCTGCCCCCGGATTCTTGCAAATAGACTTCTAATTCAAACGAATCAAAGTCCGATCTCCAGCCACTCGTCAAGGTTGTCCTTGGTAATAGCGATCTGTCCATCACCTACAACAACGGTGCCGTCGATTGCGCAATCGGTATATCCGTCAACAGTCAGATCAACGGTGCTTCCGATCTCATCGCCCTGGAACATCTTCACTGCCAGGTTGCACATAGCCTTTGCAGTTACACCAGCATCCCACAGACCTACAGACTGCAGAGTGCCATCTTCGATATAGTCAGCAACCTCACTGGGCATTGCTACGGAAATAGCGAATACCTGTCCGGTCAGGCCCATCTCCTGGATGGCACGGGCTGCGCCGGGAGCATCGAAGGAACCGGTTCCCAGGATACCCTTCAGATCCGGATACTTCTGGATCAGCTCTTTGGTCTTGTTGTAAGCAATATCAGCGTCAGAGTCGTCTACAACTCTTTCGTCCAGATACTTCATGTTGGGATATACCTTCTCCTGCTGAGCGATAGCTGCGTCTGCCCAGTTGTTCTGGGACTCCATGGTCAGAGAACCAACCATGGTTACATACTCGCCTTCCTCGCCCATCTGAGCTGCCAGCTCATCCATCAGGAATGCACCAAGTCCGGTCTCATCAAATGCTTCAATGTCATAATTCACATTGGTCATGCCGGAAGCCTCGGTAGCGATTACAATGATGCCCTTGTCCATAGCCTCTTTGCAGATGGCTTCACAAGCGTCGGGATCATTGGGGGAGAACAGAAGTGCGTCAATCTCGCCCTGGTTCACCAGGTCCGTCATGATCTGTACCTGGGCAGCTGCATCAACCTCAGCCGGTGCCTGATAGGTAACCTCTACACCTGTCTCATCCGCCCACTCATTCACACATTCCTGCACGTGATCCCACCAGGCCTGGCCTTCTACCTTACCAACGAAAGCAATCTTGGGGGTATCACCCTCTACCTTCGAGGCAGCTGAGGACTCAGACTTAGAACTGGATGCGCTGGATGCACTAGATGCGCTGGATGCACTGGATGCTGCAGATGAGCTATCACCTGCGCTGCTGGAAGAGCTACTGGAGCCTCCGCAGGCCACCAAGCCAACCGACATCGTTGCTGCAAGCAACATAGCAATCCTCTTCTTCATTGATAGTTTCCTCCTTTTATGAAGATTGTTTATTAGTTCCGCTACTCGCGGGAACTACCGCTGAAAGCAAGAAAACACGGCCGAAAGCAGGAACGCTGGTGGCTG
>CAVJHW010000145.1:0-6277 GCA_963649395.1 Coriobacteriaceae bacterium
GGATAGAAAAGAACGGATTTGGCCAGCTTGGAGGGGGTAGCCTGGAACAGTTCAGAGCCCTGGTCTACCCCGCGTTCCTTATGTTCGTACAGCATAATTTTTACCTCGTAATAAAGAGCAAGATCAACTAGTTTTATAGCAATAATGCCTGTTTGCACAGACGGCTGATTCCATTAAGATGGGAAGGAGGGGTTATTCTCGGTGGGTTCCCGTCTGCTGCTCCTGGGAGGGATCGGAGTCATGCAAGGCTTGCATTCTTCTGCATTGAGGGGGCAGGAGGGAGGGGTTGGCGGTCATCAGGATCAGGGCAAAGCCCAGCTGGTGCAGCCGGTCTGTCAGGGCGCTGGTTTCCTCCTGGGAAAGAACCGGTACACGATGCTCCGGCAGATAGAGAACAAGAACCTGGGGCTTAAGAACCAGCCGGGAGGCCAGGCGGATATAGAATCTCTCTGTTGCTGCCAGGGGGCATTGCAGGGAGCCGCGGCTGTGGTACTTCTGCCAAAGGTCGCTTCTACCCAGATGAGCCAGGATATTTTCACTTAGATGCCTTTGAATGCGGGCGTTGGGAAAGCCAAGGCGGTTGTAGAGGGGCTTCTCCAGCATCAGGGTAATGTTGTCGCAGAGACTGAGATTTTCATAGATTTCCTGGTCCTCGGCCCCCATTCGGAGGAAGGCCAGAGCCTGCCCCGGGGAGGAATATTTCCTCCAGGGTCTTCCCTTTATGAAAATGCGGTTGTCAGAACGATGCGGTGAGGTAAAATGAGCTGCCAGCTGTTCCAGAAGAAGATGCTGGTCTAGGATGCCCAGAATCTCATTCTGACGGAGCCGGATGTTCAAGGAATAGTGACGATGGAGGAGAGTCAGAGGAAGATCCTTGCATTCCAGAACCATCTCTGAGGGATTGTCCGCCAGGGGGATCTGACGATCCGCTGCCAGGGGAAAGCGGGGGCTTTGGTCAGGCAGGCGGTTGAGAGAGACAATCTTTGTGATTACTCCCTGATCCAGGATGGCATATCGGTCAAAGCCCTGATAGATCATGTGCCAATGGGGAGAGATGCAGACGATGCTGATCTGGTTTTTCTGCAAGACATTGAAGAAGTTTTGCATATGCCGAATCTCGGCGGGGGAATGAGCCTTGAAGAAGGGAGCATTCATTACGATTACCCTGGCGCCGTCTACCACGCAGCGCAGGCAGCAGACAAAAAGCCGCTGATGAAAGGACAGGGAGTGGAGAGGCATGGTGGGCTTCAGGTCCGACAGGCCATATTCCTCCAGAAGCTCGGTGGTCTGGGCATACATTTTCTGGAAGGCGATGTCGCCGGAAATGCGATTTTGGGGCATATGGTGGAAGAAAATGTTATCAGCCAGATTCAACGTTTCGAAGAGCAGAAGGTCAGCACTCTTGATGACATAGACTCCCTTTCCCTGAAGGGTACGCAGAGAGGGAGAGACAATATTGCGGTTGCGGACGTAGAGGTGGCCTCGGAAGGAGGGCAGGGAGCCCCCCAGCAGGTCCAGAAGGAACATGGAAGCATTCATATCCTGGGACAGGATGCATAATTTCTCACTTTGGTAGACGGAAAAGGACAGGCAGAGCCCCTCCTGCTCCGAGGACCTGTTTCGAAGAGAATCCAGCCGCATGTATTCGTAGTTCATAGATCGAGTTCCTCCTTCAGGGATTGATGGGGGAGGCCGGAGGCAGCAGAAGCTGAAAATCGGAACCCTCTCCGTAGACACTATAGACCCTGAGACCATATTTCTTCCCGTAGATGATCTTAATCCGCTGGTTGATATTGGACAGGGCCACCCCGGTACCGCTCTTTTGGCCGGGAGAGGCAGTCTGCTCCTTCATGTGGAGCTCATCGTCGGCCAGCCTGGTATTCAGCTCAGCCAGCCTCTCCGGCAGCATGCCGCAGCCATTATCTCTGACACTTACGATCAGGTAATAATTGGTCGGATAGACACTGATGGTGATGGTGAAATCGTGGCTGATTCCCACAGTGCCATGCTTGATGGCATTCTCCACCAGAGGCTGGATCACCAGCTTGGGGATCTTGTAGTGATCCAGATCCACCCCTTCCCCGTAGTTCTGTATTACGGTAATACGCTGGTTGATCCGATATTCCTGGATTTTGATATAGTCATAGAGCAGGCTGATCTCCTCACTGAGGGACACCACAGTCTTCTTGCGGCTGACGGTATAGCGGAAGAGGCGGGACAGGACTTCGATCATGTCGCCGGTTATGGGAGCCCCCTCCATCACGGCATAACCCCGGATGGTATCCAGGGTATTATAGAGAAAATGGGGATTGATCTGGCTTTTCATGGCATCCAGCTCCGCCTGCCTTTGGAGCAGCTTGCTGGAGTACTCCCGCTCGATGGTTTGGTCGGCGATGTTGAGAATCTCCGCCAAGGCGTCTACATATTCCTCCCGGTGCTCCGTGTCGATCAGGGTATATTTGGCCTCCAAAGCCTCGATGGCAGGGGCTGTCCGGATGACAGTGCGGTAGAAGGAGAACCAATGGAGGATCAGCCAAAGAAGAGTCAGACCCAGTCCGCACAAGGCACAGGCCAGGGGGGTACCGGTGTCTTGCCAAAGGCAGAAGTAGAGGGTAAAACACAGAAAAAGGAGAACGGGAAGCCAGCTTATGCAGAATTGCCTCCGGGCCTTGGGATAGAAACGGGTGGTGCGAAAGTCCTGCAGCTGTTTTCTTAGATTAGATAAATTAAATCTTTTGCTTGGTTTCATAGAGGATTCCTTTCCGGCTTTTCCGTCCGATGTCTGCGCAGCTGTGCAAGGCTGCACGTTGTTCAGCACCACTACGCATGAAAGCCGACTGCTCCGCACTACGTGCTCCCGCAGTCGCCGCCGGTATCAACAATCCGCCCTATCGGGCTACTTGTCGATACCGGCTTGCCCGACAAATATCCGTGCTTCGGTGCATGCCCCCAAGGGGACTAGCGTTGCGTCGCTAGCATGCCCTCAGCCCGGCTGCTTGTCGGGGCTTTCATAGTATAACATGTTTGGGGGAAAAGGGAAATGCTTTGGGAAGGGTAAATATTTAGCGAAAAGGGGGACAATATGGATACTTCGTAGAAAAAACTGTTTTTGAGAATGCAATTATGGTAGACTGGTATCAGTAGGTCAGACAGTAGACCTAGGAGAAGGAAGAAGTAATTGATCATTCTAAAACGTGGAGGTAAGACTATGAGAATTGGATTTAACGAGGCAAATGACAGATTTTGTAAGGATCATTCCCTGATGGCAGACCTGGAGCTGTGTGAGAAGTATGGATTTGACTGCATTGACATTCAGTCTCTGTGCCTGAATCGGGAGCTGGAAGCCGGCAAAGTAACCTTAGAGGAGCTGGGGGAATGGTTCCGTACCCATCATCTGAAGATGCTGTCCTATAATGCCCTGGAGCATTTCAACATGAAGCCTACGGCAGAGGAGAAGCAGGCAGTCATGGATCTCTTCAATGAGATCGTACGCCGCTGTGAGATCCTTGGCTGTGACACCATCGTGGTGGTTCCCTCAGAGAATATTGAAACCCCTGCTACCATCGGAGAGATTCGGGCAGAGGCCATTGAGGTGCTTCGAGAGATGCTGAAGATCGCAGAACCCAAGAATATCAAGCTTTCCCTGGAATTCTGCGGCGCCCCTGGCATGAGTATCAATCGTTTTGAGGATGCTTATGCGATTGTGGAGGAGATTAATTCTCCCTATCTCGGTCTGACTCTGGATGAATATCATTTTCATGCTATGGCTTCTTCCTGGGAGGCTCTGGAGAAGGCAGACGGCAAGAAGATCTTCATCTGGCACCTGAATGGTATGGAGGATCTGCCCTGCGGAGCAGCCTACAATAATGACGAGAAGCGCCTGTGGCCGGATGATCCCAAGGATTGCCTGGATCAGAAGCGTTATGCCGAAACCCTGAAGAAGATTGGCTTTGAGGGGGATTGCTGTACCATCGAGATTTTCCGTCCGGAATATTATGAAATGACCCAAGAAGAAAATGTGAAGAAGTCCGCAGAAGTTACAAGGGCCAATGTAGAGAAATACTGGAAATAAAGCTGCGGATTTATGCAAAATAATGAAGGCAGAGGGTCAAATATCCGGATATAATTACGAAAAACACAGATACATAGAGAAGATATTTGACACAGGAGGATTGTACCAATGACAGGAAAAGAGAAATTCCAAGCAGCCTTGCATCATGAGGAAGCCCCCGTATTGTTTGACCTGGGAGGCATGGTAACCACAGGTATCCATTGCATGGTAATGGAGAAATTGAGGGAATTCTATGGACTGGAGAAGCGGCCGATCCATGTGATTGAGCCATCTCAGCTTCTGGGCCATGTAGATGCCGACCTGGCAGAATGTCTGGGAGTAGAGACGGAGGTTGTATGGGGTTCCCGAAGCTGCTATGGCTTCAAGAGCGAGGATAAGCTGAAGGAGTGGAAGACTCCCTGGGGCCAGGTGGTTTTGGTTCCGGAGGAATTTATCACCAGCGTAGACGAGAAGGGAGATACCCTGGTCTATGCCTGTGCCGATACCAATTATCCCGCAGCAGGCCGCATGCCCAAGGAAGGCGTTTATTTCGATAACGAGGACCGGGCGCCGGAATATGATGAGGATGATTATGATATCAATGACAATCTGGAGGAATTTACCCTCTTTTCGGATGAAGAGATTGGCTGGCTGAAGAAGGAGATTGCCAACCTCAACAATCCCAACAACCTCATCACCTTCTTTGGACCTGGAACCACCGGAGGCGGCACCTGTCTGGCAGACCATTCCATGATCGCTGGTCCCATGCTGCGGGCTCCCAAGGGTATCCGCAAGCTCCAGGACTTCTATATGGCAACCGCTGCTGATCCGGAGACCATTCAGGAGATCTTCGAGAAGGAGACGGATATCGGAATTCAGAACCTGAAGAAGATCCATGATGCCATTGGCGATTCCATTGATGTGATCCATATCTGTGGAACCGACCTGGGCACCCAGAAGAGCCTCTTCTATAGCAAGTCAACCATCGAAGAGGTATGGGCACCCTATTGGAAGAAGGTCAATGACTGGGTACATGCCAATACCAAGTGGAAGACCTTCAAGCATTGCTGCGGAAGCATCGAGCCCATCATCGATATCCTCATTGATTCCGGCTTCGATACCTTGAATCCGGTACAGTGGACTGCTGAGAATATGGACAAGAACATGCTGAAGGAGAAATACGGCGACCGCATCGTATTCTGGGGCGGCGGTGTAGACACCCAGCACCTGCTGCCGGAAGGAACTCCGGATCAGGTCTATGCCCAGGCTAAGGAATGTCTGAGCATCTTCAGCAAGAAGGGCGGATATGTCTTCAATACCATCCACAACATCGTTCCCGGCGTGCCGGTAGAGAATATCGACGCACTGGCTCGGGCGGTGAGAGACTTCAATGCCGGAAGGTAAGAAGCAGGAATAACAGCAGAGTAACAGAAGAGTAACAGCAAAGATCAGAATTGAATAGAAGGACGAAGGAAGCCGCTGACAGGCCAGGTACCTGTCAGCGGCTTTTTTCTACTAGGTTTGGTCCCCCTGTCCCTTGGATTCCGTTCGATAGAATTCTCGATACCTGGCAGGGGACATGCCTACGATCTTGGAGAATTGGGTGCTGAAATAATTGGTATTGTCATAGCCTACCATGGTAGCAATCTGGGTGGCGGTATATTCCGTGGAGATCAGCATAGTCTGTGCATGTCCGATTCTGCGGTTGATCACATATTGGATGGGGGTGCTTCCGGTGGATTTTTTGAAAATATGGGAAACATGGGTCACGGAGCAATTGAGGGCATCGGCCACGGCATTCAGGGAAATGTCCTCCCGGTAATGCTGATCCAGATATCGCTGGATATCAATGGCCATCTTCTCGTCATGGCGTTTCTGCAGGAAGGTGGCAGGCATGGTCTCCAGGCTTGTACTCATAAGGATCAAGGAGCTGCACAGGAGCTGGGCAGCCAGCTCCCCCTCTGGTCCGCTGCCCTCCAGGTTATAGATCTGTTCAAAGAAGGAACGGAGGATGGGAAACATCTCACCGGAGTGGCGGACATAGGGACCCTCCGGTGCCACCAGGCAGTGGGCAGGAAGGCCCCGCAGATGAAGATCGGTAATTCCAACGCAATAGTCCCCGATTTCCTTCTCCTCCTGGTTCTCCAATTCGTGCAGATCTCCCTGATTGTAGAAGATAACACTGCCCTCCTGCAAGGCGTAGGACTTCTCTCCTATGTGGTAGGT
>CAVJHW010000146.1:0-3876 GCA_963649395.1 Coriobacteriaceae bacterium
TTGTCCCGCTCCACCACGGATGAAAGCCAGCTGCTCCGCACTAACGTGCTCCCGCGGCTGACACCGCCGACATGAGGGAGGGAAGCCACCAACTCGTATACCTGGTGAGTGATTTGTGCGCTCACTTTGTATAAAACATATTCCAAATCCAAAGGAGGAAGTATCTAATGAAGAGAAAATTAGTCAGTGCAATTCTTTGCGCAGCAATGGCAGCCACCATGGTGGCCGGATGCGGGAACAGCAAGTCCAGCAGCTCTGATGCCTCCAGTACAGGCACCAGCAGCGCCAGCGAAAGCAAGACCAGCTCCAGTTCCAGCGAAAGCAGTTCCAGTGCCTCCAGTTCCGGCAGCAAATCGAGTTCCGCCGGTGCCGAGGGTAAGGTCTATGCCATCGTAACCAAATCCGCCGGTAATCCCTACAATGAGAAGGAGGCAGAGGGCTTCCAGGAGGTAATCGAGGCAGCAGGCGGCGAATGCATCATCAAGCATCCGGAATCCGCCACCGCAGATGCCCAGGTATCTGTGATCCAGTCCCTGATCTCCCAGGGTGTAGATTCCATCGCCATCGCGGCCAATGACGAGAATGCCCTTCAGGCAGCTTTGGAAGAGGCCATGGATGCGGGAATCAAGGTTTCCTGTCTGGATTCCAAGGTAAATGCCGACAGCCGTATGACCTTCGTCAATCAGGCCGGTACGACAGAGATCGGCCAGACCCTGATGGATGCCGTATATGACATCACCGGAGGGGAAGGCCAGTGGGCTATCCTGTCCGCCACCTCCCAGGCGACCAATCAGAATGCGTGGATTGATGCTATGAAAGAAGTAATGGCCGGAGATAAGTATTCCAAGCTGGAGCTGGTAGAAGTGGCTTATGGCGATGATGAGCCCCAGAAATCCACAGACCAGACCCAGGCTCTTCTGTCCAAATATCCGGATCTGAAGCTGATCTGCGCCCCCACAACCGTAGGTATCAATGCAGCAGCCAAGGTTCTGCAGGACGAGAAGTCCTCCGTCAAGCTGACCGGTCTGGGTCTTCCCTCTGAGATGGCAGAATATATTGGCGATGACGATGATCATTCCTGCCCCTACATGTATCTGTGGAACCCCATCGATGTAGGTCGTCTGGGTGCTTATGTATCCATCGCCCTGGTGGACGGAGAGATCACCGGAGCACAAGGCGAGACCTTCACTGCCGGAGAAATGGGAGATTATGAGCTGGTAGATGCCGGTGACGGCGGAACAGAGATCATCCTTGGTGCTCCCTTCAAGTTTGACTCCTCCAATATCGACGAGTGGAAAGAAGTATATTAATCTATGGTAAGAAAAGGATTCAAGATGAAGCTTTATCCCGGCATGGAGGCGGAGTATGAGAAGCGCCACAAGGAGCTTTGGCCCCAGATGCAGGATATGATCCATGAATACGGCGGCAGGAATTATACCATCTTCCTGGATAAGGAAACCTTGATTCTATATGGTTACCTGGAAGTAGAGGATCCCGAAAGATGGTCGAAGGGGGCCGATACAGCCATCAACCGTAAATGGTGGGATTTCATGGCTGACATCATGGAAACCAATCCGGACAATAGTCCAGTATCGACAGATCTCCAGGAGGTCTTCCACCTGGATTAAACATCAAGTGACAGGAATACGAGAACACCCTCCTGCAATTCTCTCAAGAGCAGGAGGGTGTTCTTCTTGATTTTCCCCCCTATATCTAATACACTATTTGTAACTGTTCCAAGCAGGCAAGGTTCCACAAATCCGACGGGAAAGGAAGATCTGCCATGAAATTATTGATTGCTGACGATGAGATTCTGACCCGGGAGGGGCTTGTCTCCTCTCTGGACTGGGCTTCTCTCAATATTCATACGATTCTTCTGGCGGAGGATGGGCTGGAGGCTTACCGGATCGCCTGTGACCAGAAGCCGGATATTATTCTCTCGGATATCCGCATGCCCCGCCTGTCGGGCATTGAGCTGGCCACCAAGCTGAAGGAAGCACTTCCGGATACCATTCTTATCTTCATGAGCGGTTATTCCGATAAGGAATATCTGAAGGCAGCCATCCGTCTCAAGGCCGTCACCTACGTGGAGAAGCCCCTGGATTTGAATGAAATCCGAGAGGCCATCACCGAGGCGGTTCATCTGCGTCTGGAGAAGCAGCAAAGCCGCCAGAACCAGATGCTGCAATCCCTGGCTGCCTCCAGCCGTTTGGCCCTCCTCCTGACAAGGCCTTATGAGGAGAACCCAGAGGATATCCAGGCTCTGGCACAGGAGCTTTCTCTTGCCGACCCCCATGCCATCGGCTCCCTGACCACCTATATCGTCAAATCCGCCTCCGGGGATATCAATGACAAGGCCTTGGACCGGATCTGGGAGAAATGCAAGAATTTCCTGTCCCACTCCCATTGCCGGTCCCTTTCCATCCGCATGCACGCTATCTTCTATGTCTTTCATATCCTCCATCCCGACCAGCCCTCCGAGAGGCTTCTTTCCTCCATCGGGCAGAAGCTGGCGGAGCTTTTTGCCCCCTTGGGGGCTTACTACATCGGACGGGGCAAGACGGTGCCCAAGCTCACCCAGGCCTACGGCTCCTATTCCTCTGCGGTCATCCTGCTGCAGACCAGCTTCTTCCACCCGGCGGGCACCATCCTGTCCTGGCAGGAAGCAGCAGACAGCAACCCAGTTCCCCATCTCAGCCTGACCCCAGAGACGGCCTCTGCCAGCTTTTCCGATGCCCTACTCGCCAATGATCCGGAGACTGTCAAGACCTTCCTGGACAGCCTGGTACACTTCTACTCCACCTGCACCAATCTGCTTCCGGCCCAAGCCAAGGATCTTTACCACCGCCTCTTTACGGTTTTGGAAGCCAGCCGCCAGAGAATGAAGCTGTCCTCTGACCTTTCCCTGATCAACGGCAGTATCATGCAGGAGATAGAGGAGGCCTTTAATCTGGAGGAGCTCCATGGGGTCCTGTGTCGGAAAGCAGACCAATTCTTCCGGGATCTGGAAGATTCCGCCCAGGAGGATACCACCATTTTTCTCATTAAGGATTATATCGGAAAGCATTATGCGGAGGAGCAGCTCTCCATCAAGGAGATCAGCGACCATGTATTTCTGTCTACCTCCTATGTCTGCACCTATTTTAAAAATCAAACCGGTCAGACCCTGAACCAATATCTCACGGAATATCGGATGGAACGGGCCATGCAGCTTCTGCGGGATGCCCGCTGGCCCATTACAGACATCTCTGCCCGGGTTGGCTACAGCAACGGGAATTATTTCGGGAAGAGCTTCAAGAAATTCACAGGACTGACCCCCTCACAATACCGGGAGAGGATGCTGCAATGAAGACCTTACGGAAGAAATGGAAAACCTCTTATAACGGCCTTAGAATCCAGACCAAGCTGACTCTTTCTCATCTGGTCATTGTCCTGATCCCCATGCTGGTCGTCGGAGTCTTCTTCTATACCAGACTCTACAGCATGATCGTGACCAGCACCATCCGCAACGAGCAGGAGCTGGCCTCCCAGACAGTCCCCCTGATAGAGAATGTCATTGACGAGGTCAGGGACTCCCACACCAGCCTGCGGGAATCCGCCTTCTATACTGCCCTCACAAATACGGAGCGAGACCTGCCCCTCCAGGATCTGGCAGGCAATGCCGATGCCCAGGACTTCTACCGCCTGGTCCGGGATTTTAGCTCCCAAGATGCCCTCAGCTCTGTCCGCATCTACCTGGACTGCCCCCCGGAGGACCTGGCCTACATAAAAGGACGAAAGACCTCTATCCTGCAGCCCCTAGACAAGGTCCGAGGCACCTACTGGTATGGTATCTTCCAGGGCTCTCCTGCCACTTCCAGCCTCCTGTGCCCCTCC
>CAVJHW010000146.1:3886-6120 GCA_963649395.1 Coriobacteriaceae bacterium
TACCACCAGCCGGTCTATGTCCGGAACCTATACCTTCTCCTCGGAGGAAATTCGGGAAAATATCATGTCCTCCAATACCTTCATCAGCAAGAAGGTGCTGGGGGAAACCGTCTATGCCGGCTTCTACCGCATCGAGTCCACGGACTGGTATATGGTTCTGGTCATGCCCGCTGCCCCCATGCTGGAGCACAGCTATAAGCTGATTTTCTCCTTTATCCTCATCTACCTGGCCTTCCTCGGTCTGGCTTTTCTCATTGCCACCAGGCTGTCCCAATCCATGACCAGGCGCCTGTCCCTGGTGATCGATCAGATGGAAAAGGTGCGGGTCGCCCCGCCTGTGGAGCTTCCGGCCGCCGACAGCCGGGATGAGATCGGAGAACTCATTGACACCTACAATTATATGTCCCAGAAGATCAAGGGTTTATTGGCAGATCAGGCCCGCGCGGCGGAGAATCTTCGTATCGCCGAATTCGACTCCCTCCAGGCCCAGATCAACCCCCATTTTCTCTACAATACCATGGAAATGATCAGTTGGCTGGCTCAGCAGGGGCGAATCGACGAGGTAACAGAGACCGTGCGCCGTCTCTCCCGCTTCTACCGCCTGACCCTCAGCCACAAAAAAGGCCTGACCACCATCGCGGAGGAATTGGAGCATGTGACCATCTATGTAGAGCTGCAAAATATGCGTTTCAACAACATGCTGGATTTCCTGGTGGATATTCCGGATCAGCTGCTGGAATATGGCATTCCCAAGCTAATCTTCCAGCCCATCGTAGAAAATAGCATTCTCCACGGGATTCTGGAGAAGGAGATCAAGGAGGGCTCCATCGTCCTGACCGGCTGGGCCGAGGAGGAGGATATCGTCCTTCTGATTTCGGATGACGGTGTGGGGATGGATCCGGCAACCCTGGATGCCCTGCTGACGGAACGCCCCCATTCCTCCGACAGGCAGGGTTCCAATGTGGCCGTCTATAATACCCACCGCCGCCTGCAGATCCTCTATGGGGAAAAGTATGGCCTGACCTATCAGTCCACCAAGGGCAGCGGAACCGAGGTTTTGATCCGAATCCCGGCCATCCTGCCCCCTCCCTCCCAGATTACAGAAAAATCCTCGGAGATTCCTCTTCCTCCCCCTGGCTCTCCTTCCTCCTCCGACCCGGAGCAGGAGACAAGAGATTATCCCCTGTTGGACTATGCCCCCGCCCTCCTGTCCCACCCCAGGCTCAGCATGCACGATATCGCCTTCTCCTGCGGCTACCGAGATATCCAGCTCTTCTACCAGGACTTCGTCGCCCGCTACGGCTTCACCCCGGAGGACTACCGCATGCATATCCTGTAGCGGACAGAGCCGGGGCTCAGACTTTTAGCCCTTCCCCCACTGACAGGCAAGCATGTCGTGGGCTCAGGCTTTTGACACCGGAACCCATGGTTATACGGATGGTTCCCTGCTGCGGGCTACCGCAACATTGTATTATTTTTGGGCGATTTCCATGGATGTATTTTCTCTTATTTCGGTTTATACTGGGGATATCAGGAAAGGACAACCAACACAATGAATGCATGGAGGTTTCTATGGAAAGATTAAGAAGAGGAAAAAAACCCGTCATCGGCCTGTATTCTATGGGTTTGAAGCAATATTGGTCCCAATTTGAGGGGCTGCGGGATCGCTTGATCCACTATGGAGAATTTATATCCAAACGCATGGAAACTATGAACGCAACAATCTGTTATTATGGATTGGTGGACTGTGAGGAGGAGGGAAGAAAGGCCGGGGAATACTTCCAGACCCAGCATGTGGATCTGATCTTTGCCCATTCTGCCACCTATGTCACCTCCGCCTCTATCCTGCCCCTCCACCAGATCTGCACTGCCCCAACCATTTTGCTGAATCTCCAGCCTACGGCGCGGATCAATTATGAGAAAACCACCACCGGCGAATGGCTGGCTCATTGCGGAGCCTGCCCGGTACCGGAGATTTCCAACGCCTTCCACCGAGCCGGTATTCCCTTCCATGTGATCAACGGCCTTTTGGGCATGGAAGACACGCCGGACATCTCTCTGGCCGACGAGAATACGGCGCATCGGCCGGAGGCGAAACGAGCCTGGAGGCTGATAGAAGAATGGATTCAGGCTGCCCGGGTCAAATGCAGCCTGTCCGTTGCCCGCTTTGGCTTCCTGGGCAATACCTACAGCGGCATGCTGGACATGTACAGTGATTTCACCCTGTTCCAGGC
>CAVJHW010000147.1:0-1879 GCA_963649395.1 Coriobacteriaceae bacterium
CCTCCCCGTAGAGGGCTCGTTTTCCTTGCTGGCTCTCTAAGTAATCCGAAAAGGATGCGGGAAGTGGGATCACCGGACAGTCTTGTTCATAATAATAGAGAATCTGGTGGATCAGCATCTCTGTGCTCATTCCATCCACCAGCATCATGTCGAAATCCGCAGCCAGCCGATAGTTGGTGTCCGTCAACTGAAACAGGCGGAAGGCAAACATAGGCCACTGTCCCAGGGGAAAGATTCGGTCCGCTGTCCTGGCCCGATAATCCAGTAGGATCCGGTTCCTATCCTCTTCCCCCATCTGTTCCAAAGATTGCAGGGGAAGGTCATAATGGGGAGCCTGGTCCAGGATCCGGGCAGTACCATCCTCCCCAATGTAAGCCCGCAGCATGTCCTGTTCCGCAATGACCTTATTGATGGCTGCCTCCAGCCTGTCCGGGAGAAAGTCTCTTTCAAATTCCGCATAAAAATGTGTCGAAACCCCTCCCAGATAGAGATTGGTATTGCGTCCCATCATGTAGGCAAATTGAACGTCAGTCAGAGAGGTTTTTCTTTCCATGGATGTCAAATCTCCTTTGCAATATATGATCTATCATTTGGGCCACCCCTTCGGTCTCCTGTTCCAGGTAGAAATGGCTTCCCGGGAATTCCCGGATCAGGAATGTATCTTCCGTATAATCGCCCCAATTTTCTATCTTTCCTCTGTCCTGCAAGGTTTCATCCTGCTGGCCGTAGAGAGCCACAATGGGAGAGGAAATCTTCTCCACCTGGGAACAGACATAGGCTTCCTGCAGGGAAAAATCCTTGCGGACGATGGGGGCAAAATATTCAAACATGGCCGGTTCCGCCAACAATTCCGGAGCGATGAAGCCGGATTGGCTGATGACAGCCAAGAGGTCCTCCTGGCTGAGCTGGCTTAAGGGGGGAGCCTTATAATCCCGGGGAGCATAGCAGGAGGATACGAAAAGAGCCCGGGGCTGTATCCCATATTGTTTTCTCAGATAAAGGGCCGTCTCATAAGCCACAATGCTTCCGCTGCAATGGCCCAGGAAGGCAAATTCCTTCTCTCGGATCAGATCGATGCAGGCATGGGCAAAGGCTTGTGCCAGCTCCTGAATGGAATCCATCATTTTCTCCCGGATCCGCTTCTCTCTCATGGGAAATTGAACCGGCAAAATAGCCTGGTTCTGGAATATTTTCCCCCAGGAGGCATAAAAGGCAGCGGTGCCTCCTGCATGGGGGAAGCAGAACAGATTGATCTCCCTGTCTGTATGACTCTCATGAGCAATCCATTGATTCATTTTCTCTCTTTCCTTTCATATCTCATGTTGCAGCTGCTCGCAGAAATAATCCACCAGAGCGGATCCTTCCTGACGAAAATAGAAGTGGTCGCCTGCAAACCATCGAATCTCTGGGGGCTGATCGGTCAAATCTCCCCACTGTCGGCATTCTTCCTCTGTAATGTTGTCCTTGCGCCCGGCCAGGACGCATAATTTGGCATGGAGGCGAAACTTCTTTACCTGGGCACCGGCATAATTCTCCAGGATCCGGTAATCGTTTTTGAGAACGGGAAGGATATACTCCTTGAATTCCGGCATCTCATATAATTCCTTTTCCAGGCCCCCCAGCCGGTAGATCTGTTCCCAGAACTCCTCCTCTGACAGGTCACTCATCCGCTCTTGGATTCTTAGCTGGGGAATGGTATTGCCCGAGGAAAACAGGACAGCCGGGGCGGGCAGTTCCTGCTTTTCCTGGATCAGCCGCATCATTTCATATAAGACCCAGCTTCCCATGCTGTGGCCAAAGATGCCATAATAAGGCACATAATGCCTGGAAAAATATAACTTTAACTGCTGATAGCAGTCCTGTGCAGCCTCATATAGAT
>CAVJHW010000147.1:1889-5891 GCA_963649395.1 Coriobacteriaceae bacterium
CCGGCATATTCCATCGGCACTAATTCCAGCCCTCTTGTATGGGCTATTTTTTTAAGCTCCCCATAGGCAGAGGCAGCACCCCCTGCATAGGGTAAACAAAAGATTGTTTTCATTCCTATCGTCCCAACCAGTCACTATATATTTGCGTATTCTTATCAAGAATCTCAAAGTGAGATTCCGGAGATTTTCTGATCTCCAGGGGATGTTCCAGCCAATTCTGCCATTTCTCCGGGTGGTCGGCAACGCTGGCCTTTCCCGCCCAGATATAGAGGGCCTCTGTATGGATCAGCTTTCCGCTGACGGCCGTATGATGGGCATTGTCTACGGTACTGCGGAAGAAGTTGTTCAGCATAAGGGCCTCCTGTACCGACAGCTGGTCCGGATGCAGGAGGATCCCTGCCGTCTCCTTCAAAAAGACCTCCTTCACCCGCTCCTGGGTGGTCGGTTCAGCCTCAATCAGGGCAAGGGCCCGTTTCCATAATTCCGCTGCATTTTTGGCATCTGCCAAGGATTCTGTATGTAAGCCAAAGCTATGGTCTTGGAGAAAGGCCAACTCACTTTCCGGGCTATAATCGTATTCCTGATCCTCCCCCGGTTCCTGGCTGTCAATCAGCATCAAACGGATATGGCTATATCCTGCCTGCTCCAGCAGATAGGCTATCTCAAAGGAGATGGTGCCCCCGATGCACCAGCCTGCCAGGGTGACCTCCTCCTCCGGCTTGGTAGCGGCTAGAATGGCCTCGGCATATTCCTTTGCCAGGCTCTTGAGGAGAATTTTTCGGGGCTCCAGGCTGATGGTCTGCAAGAAATCAATGCCATAGCAGTCCGCCTCCCCCTCAATATCTCTGACAATCTGTCTATAGCTGTCACAGCTTCCGTTCCCGCCGTGGAGGAAGAAAACCTTCTTCCTTTCCCCGGCGTCCCAGGCAGCTGCGCCGGATCCTGTCAGCTGGCGCAGGATGCTCCCCCGGATGCCCCTTTGTTTGAATTGTGCCAGCTTTCGGATGCTTCCGGCTTTCAGGATGTCAGTCAGCAGGAGGTCTTCCCAGTCCATCTGGCTCTTGATCCGGGCCAGAAGCTCCATAGCCTTTAGGGAATCCCCGCCGCTTTCGAAGAAATCATCCTCCACTCCGGCCTCTTTGACCATGAGAACAGATTTCCAGATAGCCAGCAGGGTGGTCTCCGTTTCGTTTTCCGGAGGGGTCAGCTTCCGATCCGGCATCTCCAGATCCTGAAGGCTCTCTGCCAGCCTTCTCCGGTCAATTTTGTTATTCTTGGACAGGGGGATTTGCTTCAGAATCCGCAGGATCCCAGGCCTCATATAGTCCGTCAGGTAGTCCTCGGCATAGGCTGTCAGCTCTTGAGCAGAATATTCTAAGGGGTCCGCCTCCAGGAATACGGCAATCTGCTTGCTTCCATTGGCCTCCTCATGGATGAGGGCCACCGCCTGGGATACTCCGGGATGCCTGAGAAAGACATTTTCGATCTCTCCCAGCTCGATCCGCATGCCCCGGATCTTGACCTGCCCATCCTGACGGCCGCAGATCTCCACATAGCCTTCCTTTTTGAAAATACCATAATCCCCTGTTTTAAATAATCTTCCGTAGACAGGATGTTCTACAAATCTTTCCCTGGTCAACTCCGGCAGACCCACATATCCCTTGGCCAGTCCCATGCCTCCGGCCCATATCTCTCCTTGGATCTCATGGGGACACTCCCGTCCTCGGGGATCCATAATGTAGATCTGGGAGTTGCGGATGGGATATCCGTAGGGGATACTCTTCCACTCCTCCTTCACCTCTCGCACCGGGTAGCAGATATCCATGATGGCAATCTCGGTGGGCCCCCCGATGCTCATGAGGCGAGCCTTGGGCAGCTGTTCCAGAATGTCCCGGGCGAGCTGCTTCGGTATGAAATCACCCCCCAGGGCAATATGGCGCAGGGAGGAACCCTGATCTGGCTTTCGGATTCCCATATACATTTGCATTAAAGCGGGAACCGTCTGCCATACACTGACTTGGTGCTTCTCCACAAGCTCAGCGACCTCCTCGATGGCATGGACCTCCGGCACCATGACCAGCCTTCCGCCCCGGCCCAGGGAAGCGAAAATATCATATACGGACATGTCAAAGCTCATCTCTGACATCCCGATGATAACATCCTCCGAGGTCACCCCATAAGCAGCATTGGCACCTAGGATTGCATTAGCTGCCGACTTATGGGCAATCTCCACTCCCTTGGGATTTCCTGTGCTGCCGGAGGTGAATAAAATATAGGCGCTGTCCTCCGGTGACGGATCCCAGGCTTTCCAACCCTCCTCTGCCTCCGGAAGCTTTTGGTATTCCCCCGGATAGAGCATCCGCACCAGCTGGCCGGTCTTCGTGATATAGTTCACTCTTTCCCTGGGAAATTCCGGCAATATCGGAACGTAGCAGCCTCCTGCCTTCAGGATTCCCAGAATATTGATCACAGTTCCTGCTTTTCTTTCCGTATATAAGCCAATAGGTTCCCCTGCCTGGCCTTGCATCGTCAGGTCATAAGCCACGCGATCCGACAGACGGTCCAGTTCCTCATAGGTGAATTGGTCTTGCCCGCAGATTAAGGCGATTTTCCGGGGATATTTCCTGACCGAATCCCGAAAGAGGCGGACCAGGCTGGTTTCCAGGGGATTTTCCTCCCAGGTATCATTGTAAGCAGCCCTCTCCTGTCTCTCCTGGGGAGTCAGGGAAGGCATCCGAACCTGGTCTCTTTCCTCTGCCACGTCCTCCAGCATTTGGCAATAGGACTGGAAGACCCGGTCAATCAGATCCTCCTCAAATAATTCGCTGACATAATCCATCTGGACAACCAGCTCCCCAGCCTGCTCCAGCACATTGAAATCCACATAAACCTGTGGAGTCTGGCCAATCTGCCACTTGACCTCCCCCAGCTTCCTGACATCCTCCCAGATATCCTGCTCAAAGAGAATGCTGGTAAATACCATGGGCATCATGGCCTTGGTTTTGGGATAGTGAAACTTGCGCATCACATCCCTGGAGAAATAGATGCCGTCATAAATCCGGTACTCCAGCGCCTTTCCCAGGGTATATTGGACCTTCTCACTTTCCTCCCAGAAGTCCTTCCCCTCCGACAGGTCAAAGTCCAGGAGGATTGTTGAGGTAAAGTCTCCATATAGGCGCTCCATATCCTTGTGGAAGTCGGGACGGTTGAAAATCGTTAGATTCAAGGCAAAGCGATCTGTCCCGCTGTAATAATTCATGGTATGAGCATAGACACTGAGCAAAAGGGCGGAAATAGTCATACCGTGGGCTCCGGATTGGCGTTTTAGGACCCCATATTGCTCCTTGCTATACCGCTTCACTTTCCTGAGAAAATGTCCCTTGGTTACCTGGTCCGGGTCACAGATCATAGGCAGCTGGGGCGCCTCCGGGAAGGTTTCCAGCTTCTGCGCCCAATATTGCCTGGCTTCCTCATAGATGGCCTGGCTTTTCATCCTTTCCCAATCCCGGATATAGTCCTGATAATGATAGGATAGGGGCTGGGGAGTTTCCTCCGGATGCAGATAATAATAAGCCAGATCCCGAATCAGCAAATTGGCGCTGCCGGAATCGAGCATGATGGTATCATAGCCGATAAAGAGATATTTTCCCTTCTCCGATAAGCGAAAGCCCCCGATATCAAAGAGGGGGAAATGATGGATATCAAAGACATAATGGGAGAGTTCACTTCTCTTTTCCCGGATCCGAGCCTCCTGGTCTTCCCGGGAAAGCCCTCTTAGATCCTCCATCTCAATCCTATAGGTGGGGATTTCCCCCAATACCTTCTGTCTTCCGTCCTTGGTCACGACGGTGCGCAGCATCTCCTGGTTGACGATCAGCTTTTGCAAGGCCTCATTCAGGCGTTGGATATCTACCTCTGTTTCCATCTCTATATAATTATGAGTCGTAAATCCCCCCAGCTCATAGAAATCCTGTTTTCCTATGTAATAAGCCATCTGAAGAG